>CAYYZZ010000081.1:0-10263 GCA_964476235.1 uncultured Streptomycetaceae bacterium
TCCAGGTCTCGTGCGACCAGCACAGCCACCGCGGCTGGAGCATGGACTACCAGGGACTGCCCCCGATCGACGTCTACCTCATGTGCGAGCCCGAGGCCGCAGTGCCGATGCTGCTCGAAGCCGCGAAGGCGCGGACGGCCAGCGTGCCGGATGCGCCCGCACCGAAGGCACCGGCGGTTCCCTCCGATGCGGTTTCGATGAGCGGAGTCGCGCATGCGCTCCATGCCGCGACCAAGGGAAGCGACGTTTGCTATACCCACCTGCCGATCGGCTGGAGCGGCACCTACAGCCGCTTCCGGCATCCTCTCGACTACCTGGGCGCCGAAGGCGGCGCAGGTGTCGGCTCTGGCCCGGGCATCGCAGTCGGCGCGGCGCTGGCGCTGAAGGGCAGCGGACGGCTGCCGATCGGGGTGCTCGGCGACGGCGACTTCCTGATGGCCAACACCGCCGTGTGGACCGCGGCGCACTACCAGATCCCGTGCCTGATAGTGGTCTGCAACAACCGCTCGTTCTTCAACGACGAGCTGCACCAGGAACGCGTCGCCAAGGAGCGCGGCCGGCCACCGGAGAACCGCTGGATCGGCATGCGCATTGGCGACCCCGATATCGACCTCGCCGCCATGGCGAAATCGATGGGCGCGGTCGGCATCGGGCCCATCACCAAGGCGGGCGACCTTCAGAAAGCCATCGACCAGGGCGTCGAGGTCGTGCGCAAGGGCGGCGTGTGCGTCGTTGACGCGCGCGTGCTGCCTGGGTACGACGCCGATGGCTGAAAAAACGTGAGCCGTAACCTGTGATTCCTAGTCCGGTGGCCCTGGAATCGCAATCAAGTTCCAACCGGGCACGATTCATGGCTCACGTTTTTTAACGATAGGAAGAATTAAAGGGGCCAGGCTCGATTAATTCTGTCTACCGTAGTTGGGCGTAGTGCGTTTAAGGGGCAAACGACCATGAGAGCACGATTCGCTTGCCCACGCCATGCCCCGCCGTCCCCGCATCCACCTCGATGGCGTTCCACTGCATATCGTGCAGCGCGGTCACCATCGCGAGCCGTGCTCTTTTGCCGAGGACGATTACAGTAGCTACCTGCATTGGCTGGGTGAGGCGCTGGCGGAGACCGAGTGCGCGCTTCACGCCTACGTGCTGATGACCAACCACGTGCACTTGTTGCTGACGCCGAGGAAGGCCGAGGCGGTGCCCAAGCTCATGATCTCCCTGGGGCGTCGTTACGTGCAGTACATCAACCCCAGTTATCGACGCACGGGCACGCTGTGGGACAGCCGCTCGGTAACAAGCGGTTTTACGTGAAGATCGAGCAGATGACGGGCATTCGGCGAGAGGCCAAGCCGCGAGGCAGGCCGCGCATGGACGCGGGGCAGAGTACCCTCGCATAATTCGAGCCTGGCCCCTTTTACCGTTATGATTATTAAAGTACGCCTCATGGCGGCAGCGGTAGTTCTTGCGGTTGGGCTTTCCGCCTGCGGCGGCGGGGGAAGTTCCCCACCGCCCCGCTCTGTCGCCCTGGCTTGGGCGGCAAACCACGAAAGCGGCGTCAACCGCGCGGGTGGCGGTTACCAGGTCTCGATCAGCGGCCAGCCGACGATCGACGTGCCCTATACGTCGGGGCCCGCGGCGCCGACATCCACCACGGTCTTGTTGCAGCCGGCGAGCTACACAGTGACCGTGCGTGCGTACGCGGCGCTGGATTCGCAGGGCGGAAACGCCGGCAGCCTCAGCGCGCCCTCGCAGTCGCTCACCGTGAATGTGCCATAACACAGGCGAGAGGATTCCATGAAGGCACTGTTACGCTCGATTATTGCCATTGCCGCGCTCGTCGGCGTTGCCCTGACGCTGCTCAATCAGGTGGCCGCTGTTTCCTTCGAGCCGGTCGGTACCGGCGCCTATGTCGCGGGCGAGGTGCTGGTGAAATTCAAACCCGTGCTCTCCTCGCAGGATCGCGCGGCAACCGTCGCGGCCCGGGGGCACGCCGTCCTCGCCAACCTGAATCAGCCCGGCTGGGTACGGGTCAAGGTCGGTACCGGCCAGACGATGACCCAGGTGCTTGCGGCCTTCCAGAACGATCCGAGTGTCGAATACGCCCAGCCGAACTACCTCTATCACACCACCGCGGTACCCAATGACATGCAGTACGGTCAGCTCTGGGCGTTCAAGAACACCGGGCAGACCGTAGACAACTCCCTTACCCAGCCCCCGTCGTCCCCCATTTATTCGACCAACAACCCGGGAACGCCGGGCGCTGACATCAACATCGAGAAGGCCTGGGACCACATCACCGACTGCAGCAGCGTCGTGGTGGCGGTCGTGGATACCGGCGTCAACTACACCCAGGAAGACCTCGC
Source organism: uncultured Streptomycetaceae bacterium (assembly GCA_964476235.1). Taxonomy (GTDB): domain Bacteria; phylum Pseudomonadota; class Gammaproteobacteria; order Burkholderiales; family SG8-41; genus SG8-41. The sequence continues at coordinate 2,361 of CAYYZZ010000081.1, forward strand.
CGCCAACATGTGGAACGGAGGCTCGAGCTTTCCCAACTATGGCTTCGACTTCGTCAACAACGATAACGACCCGATGGACCTCAACGGTCACGGCACGCACGTCGCCGGCATCATCGGGGCCTCGGGCAACAACAGCCTGGGCGTCACGGGGGTGTGCTGGAAGGCCAGCATCATGGCGGTGCGCGTGCTGGACACCACCGGCAGCGGGACCACGGCGCAAGTCATCCAAGGCATCAACTTCGCGGTGAGCCATGGCGCCAAGGTGATCAACATGAGCCTCGGCGGCGGCGGGGGCTTCGATTCGGCCTTCAGCGACGCCATCACCAACGCGCAAACCAATGACGTTGTGATAGTGGTGGCGGCCGGCAACGGCGGCGTCGACAACGACATAAGCGGCAATGCCACTTTTCCCTGTAACTTTACTCAGCCGAACCTCATCTGCGTCGCCGCGCTCGATCAGAGTTACGCGCTGGCGAACTTCTCAAACTGGGGAGCGACCAGCGTCGATGTCGGGGTCCCGGGCACCAATATCCTGAGCACGTGGGCCGGAACAAACGCGGTAATTTCGGATCCCCTGACTTCGGATCCGAACTGGATATTTGCCACCACCACCAGCGGGGGTTGGGCTTTTGGCACCGTTAACGTGAGCGGAACACCCACCCCGTCTTTGCTCGATCCCCCGACTTACTCCACCACCCCCACCCCCAGCAGTCAATACAACGACAGCACGGACGATTGGGCCTACAAGGCATTTAACCTCGCGGGCGTCAACGCGGCGGTGTGGCAAGTATCTGCGGCAATCAACGTGGCGAATGGCGATTTTTACCGCACCCGTTATTCCAGCGCGGGCGGCAATCCGTTTCCCGGCGGAACCCTTGTCAGTGAAGATACAGGCGTAGCGACATTCCCCAACATCCGTGCCGCCGAGTTTGATATCTCGGGCTGCATCAGTGCGAGCTGCAGCCTCGGTTTTCAGCTGCAATCCGACGCCACCCAGCAATCTGCCACCCAGAGTCGTGGGGTGGTGATCACACGGTTCAAGATCAATACGCTGACCTTCAGTACGACGAGCTATAACACTATCGACGGCACGTCCATGGCCACGCCCGAGGGCGCCGGTCTGGCCGCGATGCTGCGCGCCTACAACCCGCAGTACACTTTCGCCGATGTCGTCAACGCCATCACGAAGGGTGGCCGGGCAACCACGAGCCTCGCCGGCAAGACCGTGTCGGGCAATGCGATCGACGTCATGTCGTCGCTGGCGTACATCAACCCGCCCACGGGCCTGACGGCCACGGTGCAATAGGAGAGGTGACATGAAATACGGAATGCGGCGCCTCATCGCTCTTGCCGTAACCCTGGCGGGTGCCGCCGCGGGATCCGCCTGCGGCCATACGCCGGGCAATCCACAGGCAGCGCCTACAGCCCGGGCTCAGCAAACGAGGGTGCCGGGAGAGTATCTCGTCACCCTCGCCGCGCGAGACAGCGTCAAGGCCATCGTCGACCTCTATGGGCAGTTCGGGATCAAGGGCATCCAGGATCTGGGGCACAACGTTTTCCTGGTGACCCTCACTGAGGACCCGGGACCGGCGAGGATGGAGAAACTCCGCGGGGAGAACGCTCACATCCAGGCGGTTCAGCCGAACTTTGTGTACGGGACCCGCGGACCCAGGAATGCCCGGTAGCCGGGAGCCTGTCATCGTGATACCCCCGCCATGATCCTCTTGACGGTCCAGCGCGTCGCTTTCTGGTCTCCAGCGCTGACCCCGACAAGACTGTGGGAAAAACGACGCGTAGTCGGTACGACAGCGCACATAGTAAAAGCGCCCGGGGTCCGTCCTGACGAGGTGGAAGGCCGGTGACAGGGGAATCGCCGGCAATTGGCCTACGTGCGCTAGCGCACGGACCGCGCCTGGGTCGTTGACTATCCTTTTTAAGAATACGCGTAATGGGCCTTATGTTCATGGTTGCTTCTCCCTCCCCGGGAGAAGACCGCGTTCCGAGCGGGCATTGAGCGGATTTAGCGGCCAATTAAATGGACTCTGCAATGACCTTGGTAATGGGCTCTGCAATGACCCTGGCACGCCCCGGCTGGCACGCAGGTTGCGTACGCTGGTTCCGGCAGTGCATCGATCCGTGAGGGAGGGAGTATGAAATCTCGGAAAGGGGTTGTTTTTGCCTATGGGACGCTGGCCGTCGCGCTGATTGCCGGTGGTTCATCGTTTGCTTACGCCGACAAAGGGGGAAACAAGCTCAACCCCAATGACATCGCCGCCATCCATTCAATAATCCCGAAAATCGGAAACCCGGGAATAGGGAACGGACTGTCGGGCGCCAACGTGCCGGTGCCTGCGGCGATCGTTACCGGAAGACCGATCACGCCCAATTCGCCAACGATCACGCTGCCGGCGGCTCCCAATTCGGCCGCGATCGGCCGGAGGAATTCCGATTCGCCGGCGTTGACGCCGGGTGCCGCGACGCTCGGTTCGGAGCACGGCAAGGAAGGCAAGGATAATGTAGGCAAGGACCAGAAGGATTCCGTATCGATCACTTCCCGCGCGGCTGACAAGGCAAGCGACAAGGACAAGAGCAAGGAGGGGGAAATTGCCCAGAGCGAGTCTGCGCGTCCTGAAAATGCCGCCGCCTCGAACGAGCAAGAGGCCGTACGAATTGCCCGCCTGCCTAGCTGCACCTGACAGATAGGAGATTCAATCCAGCCTTGATTCGTGTTCGCCGAGCCGAGGCACCGGGCGCAGGCGTGGAAGACGTTCCGGAATGCGCGTAACGGGCCTTACGTTCATGCTGGCTTCTCCCTCCCCGGGAGAGGACCGCGATCCAAGCGGGCATTGAGCGGGATTAGCGGTCAATTACCGAGCAATCTATTCCAACCACCAAAGCGCGGCAAGCCCTATCCCGCACCCCGGGCGGATCAGCCGCGCCCAGGCGGCTCTTGCACTAGACGAAAAATAAATGGGACTATACCTCTGGCCCGGACCCGGCAGCCCTTAGCAGGGTGTTGAAAAACATGCTGTGTTTGACTCAAACGTCATTCCCGCGCAGGCGGGAATCCAGTAAGTTATTGATTCTGGTCGCACCCAAATCTCTGGACTCCCGCCTTCGCGGGAGCGACGCGAGTTTTTCAACAGCCTGTTAGGTGTACTCCTGCGGCCCGTACGAAAAAACGCCGGTCAGCAGCCGCGAGACGCCGTAGGCAAGCCAGGTCGCGGCGCGCACGGGCAGCGGCTGATGGCTCCAGTGCTCGCGCTCGACCTCGCGCGCTCCGCCGGCCATGGCAGCCGTCAGGCTCGCGTGCAGCTCGCCGGCAAAGCGCTCGTCGTCAACCACGATGTTCGCTTCGCGCGCGAGCAGCAGGCTGAAGGGATCGATATTGGACGAGCCGACGGTGGCCCAGCGCCGGTCGACGACGGCCACCTTGGCGTGCAGAAAACTCTTGTGATACTCGTGGATCTCTATCCCCGCTTCGAGCAGCGAGCCGTACAGCGCGCGCGATGCGTAGCGCAGCAGAACGTACTCGACCCTTGACTGCAACAGCAAAATCACGCGCACGCCCCGCGCGGCGGCGTCGGTCAGCGCGTGCCGAAAGCGTATGCCCGGAAAAAAATAGGCGTTCGCGATCAGGATCTCCGAGCGCGCTTGCTCGATCGCCCCCAGATACGCTTCCTCTATGTCGTTGCGATGCCAGAGATTGTCGCGGACGAGGAGCGCGGCGCGCTGGTCGCCCTTGCGGGCGACATCGGGGTCGGGTCCGTCGCCGGCAAGCCAGCCTTCGGCGAACTGCGTCAGCTCGACGAGCGCCCACAGCCGCTTCGCCACGGGGTGTATCTTGTCCAGCAGCGGGCCCTCGACCCGGACTGCGTAATCGAACCGTGGAGGCGTCTGGCGCGGCGTGTGCATGTCGTCGATGACGTTGATGCCGCCGACGAAAGCCACGCGCGAGTCGACGACCGCCAGCTTGCGGTGCATGCGGCGGAAAGAGGGGCGTTTCCAGGGCGTGATATCGGGCCGGTACACGCGGAACCGCACCCCCGAGCTCTCCATTTCGGCGACGAGGGCGGAGTTCATGCGCCTGGAACCGTAACCGTCGACCATGACGTAAGTGGCGACGCCGCGGCGCGCGGCCTCCGACAGCGCGCGCGCAATCCGCTGTCCTGCGACATCGTCCTCGAAAATATAGGTTTCCAGGTGAATTTCGAGACGCGCCTCGTCGAACGCGGATTCCAGGGCCGGGAAGTATTCGCGGCCGCTGTGCAGCAGGGTGAGACGGTTGCCTCCGACAAATTCCGTCATATCCGCTCGAGCGCGGTCGTCAGCACCGCGTGATCGGAAATACGCCCCCAGCCCGGCCCGTGGTGCACGTTCGCCCTGGAGACCCGGAAACCCCGCACGTAGATGCGGTCGAGGCAGAACAACGGCAACGCCGCCGGAAAGCTGCGGGCCGGCGCGCCCCGCAACAACTCGAACACCTCGTGCATGTTGAGCGGATGCGCGAACTCGTGCGTCGCCTTGTGCCGCCAATGCCAGTCGTTGAAATCGCCGGCGATGATGAGCGGAGCATCAGCGGGCACCAGGCGCTCGATCCGCTGCCTCAATTGCTCGAACTGACGGCTGCGACCGCGCGCAGTGAGCCCCAGGTGCACGCACACGCAATGCAGGGGCTCGTTCCATCCGGCGATCCCGATCTCGCAATGCAGGAGTCCCCGGCGCTCGAAACGGTGCGACGAGATGTCCTGGTTGTCCCAGCGCTGTATCGGAAACCGGGACAGGATTGCGTTGCCGTGATGGCCTGCATCGTAAACAGCGTTGCGCCCGTACGCGTAGTCGTTCCAGACCGTGTCGGCCAGGAATTCGTACTGAGGTTCGGCCGGCCAGTTGCCGTGGCGCTCGGCATGACGGTCGTGATTGCCCTGGACCTCCTGGAGAAAGACCACGTCGGCGTCCAGCGTGCGCAGCTTGTCGCGCAGCTCGTGTATGACCACCCGCCGGTTGAAAAGGGAAAACCCCTTGTGGATGTTATAGGTAGCGATGTTCAGTATGCGCATGGCGCCGATTCAATCTCTGGGCAATCTGAAAACTCGTATTGGCCACCGCGCGGCACGCGATCGGGACTTACCGGGGAGCACGCAATCGCTGGTCCCGGGCCGCTATCTCCGCGACCAACGCGTGAAACTGGCGCACTACGCTATCTTTCAGGACCAGCGTGCCGATGAGCGGCGGAACCGGAAAATTGGGCGTAAGCCAGCCGCTGTAACGCAGTTGCAGCCGGCCATCGCGCGCCTCGAGATGATAAGTCCCATGCAACAGATAGGAAATTCAATCCCGGCACAATCGCTGTTCGCCAAGCCCTCGCGCCGGGAGCAGGCGTGGAAGAAGTTCCGGAATGCGCGTAACGGACCTTATGTTCATGCTGGCTTCTCCCTCCCCGGGAGAGGACCGCGTTCCGAGCGGGTTTCGAGCGGGATTAGCGGTCAAAGTAAAAATGCATGGCTGGCCCGTATTACCTATTGCGTTCCTGACCCCGTTCCTCACCTTTCTCGCGGTCTTTCCGTTCCTGACTTCGTTCCCCACCTTTCTCGCGGTCTTTCTCCTGCCCTTGCCCCCGCCTTGGCTCCTGCGACGCTCCCTTACCTTGCGGAATGTTTTCCTGGCTTGACCTTGGCGTCTGCTGCTCACGCGGGGCTGCCCCTTGCTGCGGCCTGGGACTTCTCTCCTGAGGCGCTCCCTGCTGTCCCTGCTGAGAAGGCGCGGGCGCTCTTTGCACTGCCCGCTCCTGATAGTGCTGCCGCACTACGGCGTCACGCGGCTGGTAACGGTAATTCTGGCCGTGAAGCGCCTGCTGTTGCTCCACTCGGGGATACCGATCCCCTGAATACTTCCGCTGGTAGACAGGCAGCGGGGCGGGCGCTGGAGGAGCAGAACTGCGGTTCCACCTGTCCCATCCGCTTCGACGCTGTGCCCATTCATTGCCCCAGTGCTCGCCCCAGCGTGGCGGCGCATCCGACCGCCATCCGCGAAAGTACGCAGGAGGTTGCCGGTAGTAGCGCACAGGAATACGCAGGACGTACAAGGGCACAACCTCCGGGGCCACCAGCCCCCAGGGTCCGTTGTACCAGGAACTCGCGTACCAGTTATCCCCCTGGTAGACCCAGTACAGGCCATCGTAGAAGAAATAGTTCGAATCCTGTCGCGGAGCGTAGTAGACCGGGTAGCCCGGCACCTGGACCAGTTCCGGGAACAACGGCAGGTTGATCCCGATGCTCACGCCGGGAAGCCCGATACCGATGCTCACCTGAGCAATGGCCGAAGTCACCGACCAAAACAGCATCCACAGCACAATGAGTCCGTAGCGCATTTTCTGTCCTCCAGTTCGATCACCGGGGTCGGAGTGCTGTCAACGGAAAGTGACACCGACCTCAATTCTTCACAAATTTGCTCTTTTTCAAGATTATCCGATTCCGCCCGGGACATTCCGTACGCTATCGTACATTAAGGCGATCGGATAGCCGTTCTCGCCGTAGAGGTTCGCGTCCTCCACACCAGGCCTTGCCCTCGAGCCGAGTCACGCGCTCTGAACGACGGATTGGAAATTCCTTCGGTGCCGAGTGGCGCGGCGATTGCGTTCCACCTATGTGCGCCAATGCACAGCGCGTTACGCATGGATGGCGACAATCGAAGCAACGATTGACAACGGCCGGCGGGGCCGCCGCTTTCCCGTCGCACAGCAATGCTGAGCGAGGTCGTCTTCGATGCGCAGAATGCTGGTCACGAACGATAGGAAATTCAATCCAGCTTGATCCCTGTTCGCCGAGCCGAGGCGCCGGGAGCAGGCGCGGAGGAAGTTCCGGAAGGCGCGTAACGGGCCTTATATTCATGCTGGCTTCTCTCTCCCCGGGAGAGGACCGCGTTCCGAGGGGGTTTCGATCGGGATTAGCGGTCAATTACTCCTGCCGGTCCGCCCACTCCTCTGCGTGGGCGGGCGGCGGTACGGATCGACGAGCCACCCGACGAAGACGACCCCGAGCGCCGTCATCGAGCAGCAAGTCGAGAAGCCTCGGTTTTTGGGGCTTCCGTCAGCTCGAATGACGTCCGCTACGGTCCGCAGCCACGCTACGGCGTCCTCACTCGCAGCTCGTCTCGCGCGGGCGCGCCGTGTGTGCAGGAGATCGCTTTCCGGACTAGGCCAGACGTCTGCCCTGGCCGAGACGAGTCCCCGTGCCGGGAGGCTTCGTCTCGGCCAGGATTGTCAGCGGATCACGGGCAACCGAGCGCCGTGCGTAGCGCGTTGGCCGGCGCGATGACAGCCGCGGCTTGAGCAGCGGTCAGGGCATTCCCCGTCTGGGCCTGCGCCTGGTTAATGAGGGCCTGCAGCTGATTGCAGGCGGCCGTGGTGTTGCCTTTCAGGAGCGAGGCCTGCGCCGCCTCAAGCTTCCCGAGCAGGCTGTTCGCGCTGCCCGCCGGTAGCCCGAGCTGGGTGATGAGGTCCTCGAGGGCGGTGATCTGGTCCGCCGGAGTGACGAGCGGCGCGAGCTTCGCCACGAAGGCGTCGAAGATGCCGTTGAAGGTCTCGTCGAAGGCCTCCGCGGTCGTCGGGAAGTCGCTCGAGGTGGTGACGCCGGTCACGTAGGCGTTGCCCGCGCCGTCCACGGCGATGCCGAGGCCCTGGTCAATTCCGCTGCCGCCGAGGAAGGTGGAGTAGAGGAGCGCCGAGCCCGCGGCGCTGAGCTTCGCCACGAAGGCGTCGAAGCCGCCGTTGAAGGTCTCGTCGAAGGCCCCCGCGGTCGTCGGGAAGTCGCTCGAGCCGGTGACGCCGGTCACGTAGGCGTTGCCCGCGCCGTCCACGGCGATGCCTTCGCCGTTGTCATCGCCGCCGCCGCCGAGGAAGGTC
>CAYYZZ010000082.1:0-10240 GCA_964476235.1 uncultured Streptomycetaceae bacterium
AGCAGATCGACTGCAGCACGAACACGTCGCGCCCGCGCACGTTCTCGAGGATCTCCACCATCACCTCGCCATCGCTGAAGCGGCCGACCTTGGCGCGCCCAAGCCGGACTTTCAGATGCCCGGCGACGTCCTGGGCAAGCCGGGGATTGGCGTTGCCGGTGAACACCATCAGGCGGTCAAATCCCGCGTTCTCGGTCTTGCGTGACTGCAGCATCTCGACCTCGATTCACTCCAGAGCGGTTGCCCTCCGCGCCCGGCAATAGGTTGGGCAGGGGAGGAAGGATTCGAACCTTCGCATGCCGGAATCAAAATCCGGTGCCTTAACCAGCTTGGCGACTCCCCTACAGCTAGCCGGACGACTGCGTCATCGCCCGTCCGAAAATCCGGGTCCGCCTCAGCGTGCCCTCATTGCACTCATTGCATCAATCAAGTGGCGCAGCGGGTGCCGCGCGAGTCCCTGCGCGATGAATCCTCGCATGCCCTTGGGCGCCCGTTCCCACACCTGGCGCGCCGCGCCCTCGGTCGGGAACGCCGCGAACACACATGCGCCCGTGCCGGTCATCCACGCCGGCGCCGCCTGCCGGAGCCATGCCAGGTGCCGCGCGACTTCCGGGTACTCGCGGCACACCACCGGCTCCAGGTCGTTGCCGGCCTGCTCGACCGAAAAGGCCGTGATTTTAATAGGTTTTGAGTCCCTTTTCAATTCATTATGGGCAAAAATCCGGGCGGTCGGCACCGCCACCGGGGGGGTCAGGACGAGGTACCACGCCGCGGGCAAGGCCAGGGGGGTCAGACGCTCGCCGATGCCCTCCGCGAGAGCATTCTCCCCGCCCACGAAAACCGGCACATCGGCGCCCAATTCGAGCGCCAGCGCAGCCAGGCGTTCACGCGGCAGCCCGGTGCGCCATAAATGGTTCAGCGCGAGCAGCGTGGTGGCGGCGTCCGAGCTGCCGCCGCCGAGCCCGCCGCCGACCGGTATCCGTTTCTCGAGTGTGATGTCCGCGCCGAGCCGTGTGCCGGCGGCTCGCTGAAGCAGCCGCGCCGCGCGCACGGCGAGGTCCTCGCCTGCGGGAATACCCGCGACTTCGTTCGCCCGAGCAATCACCCCGTCTTCGCGCACGCGGAAGGTGAGCGTGTCGCCGTAATCGATGAAACGGATCACGGTTTGCAGCAGGTGATAGCCGTCGGTGCGCCGCCCCGTGACCCGCAGCATCAGGTTGAGCTTGGCCGGCGCCAGATAGCTGTGCGTTTCGCTCATGGCGCCAGGAGATTGTCGGACTTGCGTCCGACAATCTCCTTAGGAAAGACCCCTCGCCATAAAGCAGCGCGTGGGGGTCGCGGATAACTCGAACTCGACATGATTTGCATCGCCAATCGAAAGATTACAACGCCCACGTCGTTGGATTTCATTCTAGGTCGATATGCGGTTTTAATGAGGATTTTGTCGGATCGAGCCCGACAAAATCCTATCGCCAGCTATCGATCACCAGCCGTATCTGATGCCCGTCCCGCGCCAGGTCCAGTCGCTGCGGCAAGCCGCCAGTCTCGTTCGCAACATGATGGACGTAAGTGATCTGCCAGCCATCCTGCCTCAAACGGACCAGGCGGCCGAGCGGGTCGCGCACCTCCTCCCCGATCAGGCCACCGGGCAGAATCTGGCCCTGAACCCACCAACCGAGGTGTCCGAGCGGGAGCTCCCAGCCGAGCGCCCGGCGCGTAAGGCTTCCGACATCGCCGGCGTGATACTGCTTGCCGTCGGCCGCCGTGAGCGTGGCGCCCGATGCGCCGGCCAGGATGTGCGCGAGCGCCTGGCCCGTCGGGGTCAGCAGCCAGATCTCGTCGAGCTCCGCTTCGTGCTGCCAGCGCATGCCGGAGGAGAAAGCGCGCCCGTCATAGGTCACCGCCACGCGCCCGACGAGGTCGAAAGCGGCCGCGCGCTGCACCGTCTGGTCCGGGGAAGGCAGCACGGCGCAGGCTGCCAATACAGCGACCATTGCCAATACCACGCAGGTTCTGAAAATGGACATGAGATAAGGAATTTGCCGGAGCGGGCCCGGCAAATTCCTACGGCACGAAGCGCTTGAGGGTGCTCTGCAACAGCTCGTTGTTGGGGTGGCCCTTGAGCGCCTCGGTCCAGACCTTGCGCGCCTGATCGCGCTGCCCCAGCGCCCACAGCACTTCGCCCAGGTGAGCCGCGATTTCGGCATCGGGGCGCAGCTTGAAGGCCTTCTGCAGGTAATCGAGGCCCTCCTGGTTGCGGCCCATGCGGTAGAGCACCCAGCCCATGCTGTCCATGATGAAGGGATCCTCCGGCGACAGCTTCAATGCCGTCTCGATCAGCCCATGGGCTTCCTCGATGCGCTGGTTGCGATCGGCGAGCGTATAGCCGAGCGCGTTGTAGGCATGCGCATGGTCGGGCCTCAACTGGATCAGCCGTTTCAGATTGCCCTCGAGCACGTCGATACGGTCCACCTTCTCCGCCGCCATCGCGTGGTCGTAGAGCAGGTCCGGGGTGTTGGGCATCTTCTCCAGCGCCTGCCCCAGCAGTTCGAACGCCGCCTGGTACTGATTGGCATCCCGCAGCAGCTGCGCCTCCGCCTGGGCGAGCTGCACGCGCTGCTGATTGTCCCGGGCAGCGGCCTGCTGCAGGTGCTGGCGCGCCTCGGGCAGCTTGCCCTGCTTGGCGAGTATGCCGGCGTAACGCGACTGGGCGTTGATGTATTGCTCGCCCTGGGTGACCGCCGAGTACCACTTGAGCGCCTCGTCGAAGCGCTGGCGCTCCTCGTTCAGCTGCCCGAGGTAATAGCGCGCGACGTCGGGATCCTGGTAATTCATCTCCAGCACGCGCTTCAGCTGCGCCTCGGCCGCGTCGTAATCGTTGGCCTGGATCGCGAGCAGCGCGACCGCCATGCCGACGTCGGTGTTCTGCGGGTACTCGGCCACCAGCGCCTCGAATTGCTTGCGCGCCTCGTCGTATCGCTTGAGGTTGACCAGCAGTCGCGCGTAATGGAGCCTCACGTCGCGCGCCTTGGGATGAACCTCCAGGTATTCACCCAGGTAGCGCATCGCTTCATCGTCGGAGCGGCGGGCGAGCACCTGGGCGACGAACAGCGCGGCGATCTCCCAGTCCGGCCTCAATTTCAACGCTGCCCGCGCCTGGTCCAGGGACGCCTGCTGCTCGTCCGCGTTCCAGGCCGCCTGCGCCACCGCGAGCCGGGCCTCCGGCACGTCGGGGTAGGGTTTCGCCAGCGCCTGCAGCAGCTTGAATACCGCGGCCTTGTCCTGGTGGCGCGCAAGCAGCGAATTCAACTGAAGGAAGTTCGGGCCGATGTTCTCGCGGTCGGCGGCGAGCCACTTCTCAAGGTGCGGCTGGGCTTCTGCGATCTGCGACTGGTTGACCAGCAGGCCGGCGATGATCTGGCGCGCCTGGGTCGAGCCGGGGTCGGCCTGCAGCCAGATCCCGGCCGCCTCCAGCGCCGCGGAGCTGAAGCGCGCGTTCCACGCCACCTCGGTCGCGCGCTGCGCGATGCGCGGGTCGCGGGTCTCGCGCGCAAGCTCGAGATAGGCCTGCACCGCGATGTGCGGCTGCCCGCGCTGCACCGCGACTTCCGCCAGCATCATCTTGAACAGCAGATCCTCGGAGAGCTCGACGCCGGGCAGCGCGGGGGTGCGCGGCTCCGGCTTCGCCACCACCACGCGCGGCGATGGCTTGGCCTCCCCTGCCGCCGGCTCCCCGGACTGCCGGGGCTGCTGGGCGCAGGCGGCGATAGCCGTGCACGCCAACAGCACGATAAGACGTCGCGGGGTCATGGGACGGAAGAGACGAAACGCGTGATGATCAGCGCAGCGGGAGGCGGTCGGGAGGCTTCATTATCGGCCACATATTAGGTATATTTCGTGCACTCCACAAGCGCGGATTTCACAGTCAAAATCGCCACGATGCCGGAACACGACAGCGCCGCCACGATCTCCGCGCGGGGGCTCACTCGCCGTTTCGGCGGCCACATCGCCGTCAACGGCATCGATCTCGAGTTGCGGCGCGGCGAAGTGCTCGGCTTCCTCGGGCCGAACGGCGCCGGAAAGACGACCACGATGCAAATGCTGACGGGCAATCTTGCGCCCTCGCGCGGCGCCATCAGCATCTGCGGCATCGATCTCCTGGAGGAGCCGGTCGCCGCCAAGGCGCGCGTCGGTTACCTGCCGGAAGTGCCGCCGCTCTACCGCGAGCTGACCGTGGACGAATACCTCATGCTCGCGGCCGCTCTCCACCGGGTCCCGCGCGCGCGCCGCCGCGACGCCGTCGCCGCCGCCAGGCAGCGCTGCGGCCTCGCCGATACCGGCCGGAAGCTGATCGGCACCTTGTCCAAGGGCTACCAGCAGCGCGTCGGCATCGCCCAGGCGATCGTGCATGCGCCCGACGTGGTGATACTGGACGAGCCGACGACGGGCCTCGACCCCAACCAGATTCGCGAGATCCGGGGGCTGATACGCGAGCTGGGCGGCGCGCACAGCGTCATCCTGTGCACCCACATCCTGCCGGAGGTGGAAGCGGTGTGCGACCGCGTGCAGATCATGCATCACGGCAACATCGTCTACAGCGACACCATCCTCGCGCTCAAGCAGTTCCACAGCGGCGCCACGGTGCTGCTGGGGCTGCGCCGCCCGCCGGCGCTTGCCGAGCTCGCTGCATTGCCCGGAATCGCGTCCGCCGAGAGCATCGAGCCGACGCTGATCCGCATCCAGTTTGCCGCCGGGTCGGACCCGACCGACGCGCTGGTGAAGCAGGCGGCCGCGCGCGACTGGGGCCTCTACCAGCTGAAGCCTGCGCAGACCAGCCTCGAAGACGTGTTCGTTAATCTCACCCGCCGCGAGGAAACAAATTGAACCGCCAAGCACGCCAAGAACGCCAAGAATTCAACAAGATGTATTGCGACAAACTCCCTGTATCTGCCCGCGCAAAGAGTATACGGTTGATGCGCAATGCAAATTCAGCGGTTGAGATTTTCGTTCTGGTTTCTCTTGGCGATCTTGGCGGTTAACAAATTATGATCTTGACCATCGCGGGCAAGGAACTGAAGGGGCTGTTCGCCTCCCCCCTGGCGTGGGTGGTGCTCTGCGTCGTGCAGATCATCATCGGCTACGCCTTCCTGCGCCGGCTCGACGACTTCCTGCAGCTGCAGCCCCAGCTCGCCAGCATGGCCAGCGCACCCGGCGCCACCGAGCTGGTGGCGGCCCCGGTATTCGCCACCGTGGCGGCGCTGTTGCTGTTCGCAGTACCGGTTCTCGCGATGCGGCTGATCGCGGAAGAGCGCCGTAACCAGACCATGGTGCTGCTCATGTCGGCGCCGGTCTCGATGACCGAGATCGTCCTCGGCAAGTACCTCGGCCTCACGGTTTTCCTGCTCGCGATTGTGTCGCTTTCCGTGCTGATGCCCCTCTCCATCGCCGGGTCCACCCGGCTGGATTACGGGCTGCTGGCGAGCCTGGCGGCCGGTCTTGCGCTGCTCGCCGCCGGCTTCGCCGCCGTGAGCCTCTACGTGTCGTGCCTGACGGTGCATCCAGTGGCGGCCGCCATCGGCGCTTTCGGCGCGCTGCTCGGGATGCTGCTGACCGGGGAAGTGGCGAGCGAAAGCTTGCGCGCGCGCGGCTGGGGCGTGGTCGCGAGCCTCGCGCAAGTGCTCTCGCCGATCAAGAATTTCGAGCCGTTCGGCAAAGGCATGCTCGACACCTACGCCATCGCCTGCTCGGTGCTGATGATCGCGGTGTTCCTGCTGCTGGCGATACGCCAGCTCGACGCGCAGCGGTTGAGAGGGTAGCCGGTGGAACTCACGCCCAGGCGCCGCCTGCAGCTGCTGGTGCATCACGGACTGTTCGTGGTGCTGGTCATCGCGGCGACGGCGCTGCTCGCGTACCTCGCCCGCGAGTACCGCGTCGAGCACGACCTCACGCGCAGCCATCGCAACACGGTCTCGGCCGCCACGCTGGACGTGCTGAAGCAACTCGACGGCCCGCTCAATGTGACCGCCTATGCGATGGCGCGCGACGCGCGCGGCGATTACCTGCATCGCCGGATCGAGGAATTCATGCTGCCCTACCAGCGGGCCAAGCCGGACATCAAGCTCACCCTGGTGGACCCGCGCGAGCAGCCCAAAGCCGCCGCGGAAGCCGGCGTGCGCGGGCCGGTCGAGCTGGTCGTTGAGTTCAAGCGCCGGACCGAGCGTCTCACCGAATTCAACGAGCAGGCGTTCGCCAACGTGCTGATGCGGCTCGCCCGCGGCGCCGAGCGCCTGGTGATGTGGCTCGACGGGCACGGCGAGCGGAAATTGAACGGTATCGGCAACCACGACCTGGGCGAATTCGGCCGGCTGCTGGAGAGCAAGGGCTTCCGCCTGAACAGCCTCATCCTCGCGCTCGCCCAGGAAGTGCCGGCCAACACCGCGGCCCTCGTGATCGCCAGTCCCCAGGTGGACCTGCTGCCGGCGGAGATCCAGAAGATCCGGTCGTACATGAAGGCGGGCGGCAACCTGCTGTGGCTGATCGACCCCGAGCCGCTGCGCGGTCTCGCACCGGTCGCCGAGATGCTGGGGCTCGTGTTGACGCCCGGCATGGTGACCGACCCGGACGCCGCGCGGCTGAACGCCTCCCCCACGCTCGCGGTAGCCGCCGTCTACGGCCGCCACGCGGTCACCGAAGGCTTCAACCTGATCACGGTATTCCCGCAAGCGCGCCAGATCGGCGCGATCGAAAGCGAGGAGTGGCGCATCCGGCCGCTCATCGAAGTGGCGCCGCGCGGCTGCATCAAGACCGGCAAGCCGGAGGGAAACTGCGATCCCAAACGCGACACGCCCGGCCCGATCACGATCGCCACCGCCTTCGAGCGCGCGGTCGGCGACAGGCAGCAGCGCGTGGTGGTGGTGGGCAATGGCAGCTTTCTTTCCAACACCTTCATCGGCAACGGCGGCAACCGCGCCCTCGGCGTCAACCTCGTCAACTGGCTCGCCGGCGACGACAACCTGATCACGATCCAGCCCCGCAGCGCCGCCGACAACAGCATCGACATCGATCAGCCCGCGCTCTATCTCATCGCGTTCAGTTTCCTGTTCATGCTGCCGCTCGCCTTCATGATCACCGGCGCGGTGATCTGGTGGCGCAGGCGCAGGATATGAGCCGGGCGACGTGGCTGAACGCGCTGCTTGCCGTCGCTGTCGCCGCGCTGGGCGCATGGGTTTATTTCAAGCCGGCGAAGGACGCGCCGGTCGAGTACCCGCTGTCCGCGCTGAAGCCCTCTGAAGCCGTATCCATCCATATCGAGCGCTCGGGCGCGGCGCCCGTTTCCCTCGAGAAAAAAGGCGGCTCCTGGCGCATGACCGCGCCGTTCGCCGCGCGTGGCGACGAGCCGCGCGTGCAGCGGCTGCTCGAGATCCTGGAAGCGAAAGCCGCTCACAAGCTCCCCGCCACCGACCTCGCGCGCTTCGAACTGGAGCGGCCGGGGACGCGGATGACCCTGGCCGGGCAGTCCTTCGATTTCGGCATGGTCAGCGCGGTCGCGCGCGAGCAGTACGTGCTGACCGCGGGCGCCGTCTACGTCGTCAGCCCGCGCTACGGCACCGCGCTGCCGGCGCATGCCGCCGAGCTGGCAAGCCGTCGGCTGTTCGGGCCCGGGGAGACGCCGGTTCGCATCGAGTCGAAGGCGTTCACGGTGGAGCAGCGCGACGGGAAATGGGTGCAAACGCCGGAGGCGAAGGATTCCAGCCAGGATGATTTCGTCCGCTGGGCGGACGAATGGCGGCTCGCGACCGGCTTGCTGGTCGGGCCTTACGTCAAGGGGAAAGTGCTGGAGGAGATCCGGATACAGCTAAAAGAAGGCGGCGCGCTGTCCTTGGGCGTGCTCGCGCGCGAGCCGCAGCTGGTACTGCTGCGCGCCGATGAGAAACTGCAGTATCACTTCCGCCCGGAAACCGCGAAGCGCCTGCTCTTCCCACCCGGGACGGAACAACAGAAAAAACCTTAGCCACAGAGAACACAGAGAACACAGAGAACACAGAGAACACAGAGAAAAATAACTCGATCAGCGTCTTCCTGACGCACCCTCGATTCCCGCTTTCAGCACGCGCAGGGTTTCGAGCGCACGGTTGAAATCTTCTTCGTCCCTTGCGTCGCCGGCGATCGCGAGCGCGAGACGATTACCCGACGGGTCGGCAAGCTCGGCGGCCAGCACGGAGAGAACGCGAGCGCGCGTACCGGGGCGCATAAGCGCCGCCATGTCCCGCCCGAGCAATCGCACGCCGGCGCGCCCCACATCATAGTCTTCCACGCCCAGCACGTCGTAGTCCTCCCCGATCAGCCTCGTGTAAGCACAAGCCGGTCCATAGTGCCAGCACAGAAACCCTATGTCGGCGCCGTCGCGCGTTGTCTGGTTCTTGCGCTCGCTCCAGGCAATCAGTTTGAGGATTGCAAAACCCGGCAACGAGACGACTTTCACCACGACCTCGGGTGAAACGGTCACGAGAACGCAGTGATCGTGCACGTCGGTAAAGCCCGTCACCCCCATGCGCGTGGCAAAGTCCGGCGGCCAGGCGATCTCGCCCGGTGGCTCTTCCAATCCGCCGAAAGGCACGATGTCCATCGTCAGCGCGCCGCCGCGATAAGTCAGGCGATGGGCAATTCCCGAAACCGGCGCAAATGCGCCTGTTCCCACCAGCGCGGCGTGAAATCGCGCATAGGTGCTCCAATCCGGAATCGGGCAGGCAAGGTCCACGCCCATCGTGGCGCGCCGGCTCTTCATCCCGTAGCCGTGCTCCAGCACGAGATCGCGCGCCGCCGCGCCGGCGACGAAGAATTCCACGCCCTCACGCTCCGCCGCCCGTACGGCGGCGGCGAGCAGTTCCGCGACGAGCGGATCAATCTTTCCCGTCAGGTTGAGCGAGGTAACGGTCATACACCAGCCGGGCTGCTTCGATGCAGCGGTCGTCTCCGGTCGCAAGCAGGTCCGCGTACACCAGCAGCGGCGGCACGATCCCCCGAAGTTCATCGGGTGGCGCGAAGTTCCAGAAGGCGTCGAGAATCTCGACGTCGCCTTTCGCATCGTTCAGCAGAATGTGGTCCTGATGCACGAGACGTTCTCCGCCGCCGACCGCATACAGCGTGATGATTTCGGGCTTGAGATGCCGGGTGAGGCGCTCGGCCGCAGGCTCACCGCCGAGTGCGAGCCCGTAGCGGGTGACATCGGCGGTGCGCCACCAGCCGGGTTGCGTGGCCTGGAAGCGCCGGGGTTTGAGGCGCGGGCGGAGTTGCCCCGGATAGGCTTGCACCCACAAGTCGAGAAGCCGGCGCCGCTGTTCGAGCCGCCGCGTGCGCGCACGACCCCGTGCCCCGGGCCGGCGCCCCAGCTCGACGAGGTGTCCCATCTTCTTGAGGTCGCGCAACACCCATCCGGCCGTGCCGTGCGCGACGCCCGCCGCCTTGGCGATATCGCGCACCGGTGCGTTCACCAGCTCGGGCCGGCAGAGCAGCGCGAATACGATGCGCAGCCCGCCGGGCTGAAGCACCCGCGCGGGGCGTGCGTCATCGGCGGGCCGCCCGGGCCGTCTGCCCCTCACCTGCAACACGATTCCCGCCTGCTCCACCCACGCATTGCCGGCGAGGTCCACGAAGGCAACACCGCGTTCGCGCAGGGTGTCCGCCAATGCCGGCGTCACGTAATCGGCAACGATGAGGCCCTTGCCTTCCCGGTCGCGCAGCTTTAGCAGCACTCCACCGAGCGTCCCGGGCGCAAGCCCCCGAGCCGCTTCGACGGCGTAGCGCACCGCTGCCCTGCCGTGGCCGATGCGCAGCCACGCGTTCTCCCCGGCATGCCCAGCGCGGCGCGTGAATTCCAGCTTCGCGGGGACACCGTGCGCGCGCAGCACCGCCTCGGCTGCGTGCAACATCGCGGCCTCGCCGTAGCGCTGTGCCCCCGCGCGCTCGCGCGCGCGGAGCGGAATGGCTGTTGCAGGAGCCGGCATGGAGGGCCTTTTGTCCAATTTAATATATTGTCCACTAAGGATGGACATATTTCAATTGTGATAATTCAGTCCGGGTCAAGATCACAGTTCAGAACATAACTATATGATACGTAATGTATTTAATGGCATGAGAGACCCCATCCAGACTTGGGTCGGAATTAGCATGCCAAATCGAGCGATGCTGTGCCCTCTGTGGCTAAATGCTTTTATGCCTGAGTTACCGGAAGTAGAAACCA
>CAYYZZ010000083.1:0-10194 GCA_964476235.1 uncultured Streptomycetaceae bacterium
GCTTGAGCGTCTGCTTGAGGTCGATCAGCATGATGTGCAGCCCGCCCGGCGCGAGCTTCACCGCCTTGCCCCCCGGCAGCTCCAGCTTTTCGATGGCGCGCATCCTCATCACACCGCCTTCCATCGTCGTGCTATGCAGCTCGGCGCGCGCCGCGACCGGGCTCGCCACCGAAATCAGCCAGTGATGGGTCCGGCTCGTGATCTCCATGTAGGCGCCGGCGACCTTCTGTCCCGGTGCCGGGGCACGCACCCAGGCGTCCTTCACGCCGGCGGGCTGCGCCACGGCGGCCGGCACGGCGCAACCGAACGCGATGGCGGCGATGAATGAATAGTGCAGCGCGCGCCGTAATGCTCTCTCCATGCCGCTCTCTCCCGAAAAGGGTGAATTGTTCCATTCGCATCCCGGCTGCGCAAGCCGGCCTGCCGCCGCAACTTGCTTTGCTATAATCATTATTTTCCTCATGCGTTCGATTCTGCTGCTCCTGCTGTCGGTTTTTCCCGCCGCTCTTCCCGCCCAGCAAGCCGCTCTCCCGGTCCCGCCCGCGCCCGCCATTTCGGCGAAATCCTACCTGCTGCTCGATTTCCACAGCGGGCAGCCGCTCGCCGCCCACGATCCGCACGCGCGGGTGGAGCCGGCCTCGCTCACCAAGCTGATGACGGCCTACCTGACCTTCGCCGCCCTCAAACAGAAACGGATCCGCCCCGACCAGGTGGTGCCGGTCTCGGAGCGCGCCTGGCGCGCCGAGGGCTCGCGCATGTTCATCGAGCCGAGGAAGCCGGTGACCGTCGACGAGCTGATCCGCGGCGTGATCGTGCAATCCGGCAACGATGCGTGCATCGCGCTCGCCGAGGCAATTGCCGGCAGCGAAGAAGCGTTCGCCGGCATGATGAACCGCGAGGCGCAGCGGCTGGGGCTCAAGAACACCCGCTTCGTGAATTCGACCGGTCTGCCGCACCCGCAGCATTATTCCACCGCGCAGGATCTCGCCGAGCTGGCGGCGGCGGTGATCCGCGACTTCCCCGAGCACTACCCGCTCTACTCGCAGAAGGAATACCGCTACAACAACATCGCGCAATCCAACCGCAACCGCCTGCTGTGGACCGACCCGACGGTGGACGGCATGAAGACCGGCTACACCGAGAACGCCGGCTACTGCCTGATCACTTCGGCGCGGCGCGGCGCGCGGCGGCTGGTTTCGGTGGTGCTCGGCGCGGCGAGCGAGGCGGCGCGCGCGGCCGAGAGCCAGAAACTGCTCAACCACGGCTTCCAGGCCTATGACGGGGTGCGCCTTTATTCCGGGAATCAGCCGGTCGCAACGCTCCAGGTGTTCAAGGGCGCCGCCAACAGCATCAAGGCCGGCTTCATCGCCGAGCTGCACCTCACCCTGCCCACGGGAACCCGCGAGAAGCTGAAAGCGACCGTCGAGAGCATGCAGCCGCTGCTCGCCCCGATCAGCGTGGGCCAGAAGGTCGGCACGATGAGGCTCACGCTGGACGGCAAGCCGTTCCGGGAAGTGCCGGTGGTGGCGCTGGAGAACGTGCCGGTGGCCGGCATCCTGGGACGCGGCTGGGACACGCTGCGGCTGCTCTTCCGCTGAAACGCCGCGCTGCCGCGCTGCCACGCGGAATTTTGAATTTTAAGTTTTGAGTTTTGAGTGGAGCAAGACAAGGAACAGCCGCTTTTCACTCAACACCAGTAGCACCTGACAAAATGACCTGCCCTGCTTTGCTCCCCTCCTTTTCAAGGAGGGGTGGATGCGAAGCAGACGGGGTGGTTACGTGGGCACACCCTGCTCCCACCACCCCGCCCGCTGGCGCGGGCACCCCTCCTCGGGCAGGAGGGGATTCATTTTGTCAGGCGCTCCAAGCGCTCAAAACTCAACGCTGAAAAGGGGTAGACTAACCGCCAGCTACCGCGCGGAATGTTGAGTTTTGAATTTTGAGTTTGAGTGGAGAGCATGGTCGTTTTTCACTCAACACTAAGCACTCAAAACTCAACACTGGATAAATCCGTGAGCACCCCATGAGCGATATCGCCTACCTCAATGGAGAATTCCTGCCGCTTGATCAAGCACGCGTTTCGGTGCTTGATCGCGGGTTCATCTTCGGCGACGGCGTCTACGAAGTCATCCCGGTCTATTCGCGGCGTCCGTTCCGCCTGCCCGAGCATATTGCGCGGCTGCAGCGTAGCCTCGACGCGATCCGCCTCCCCAATCCCATGACCGACGCGGAATGGTCCCGGTTGATCAACGACCTCGTCGCGCGCCACGCCGGCGAGGACCAGTCGGTCTACCTGCAGGTGACGCGCGGGGTGGCGAAGCGCGATCACGCCTTCCCGAAAGAAGGCAAGCAGACCGTGTTCATGATGTCGAGCCCGCTGGTAACGCCGGGAAAGGACCTGGTCGACAACGGCGTTCCCTGCATCACGGCGGCCGATTACCGCTGGCTCAAATGCGACGTCAAGTCGGTCTCGCTGCTGGGCAACTGCCTGCTGCGGCAATCGGCGGTCGACGCCGGCGCGGCCGAGGTCGTGCTGTTCCGCGACGGCCATCTCACCGAAGCCTCGGCCAGCAACGTCTTCGTCGTCAGGAACGGCAAGCTGCTCGCGCCGCCGAAAAACCACCTGATCCTGCCCGGCATCACCTATGACGTCGTGCTCGAGCTGGCGGCGTCGATCGGCATCGCGGTCGAGCTGCGCAGAATCCCGGAGCAGGAAGTGAGGGGCGCCGACGAGATCTGGGTGACTTCGTCGACCAAGGAAGTGCTGGCGGTCGTCACGCTCGATGGCAAGCCGGTCGGGACCGGCAAGCCGGGGCCGGTATTCAAGCGGGTTTACCAGGCGTTTCAGGAATTCAAGCGCAAGGTGATGCGGCAAGCCGCATGATCGACGACGCCAGGCTGCTCGGATACCCTTGCGATTTCCCGGTCAAGATCCTGGGCCATACGCAGGCGGGATTCGCCCAGGCCGTGCTCGAAGTCGTCAAGCGTCACGCGCCGGATTTCGACGGCGCCACCCTCGAGCTGAGGGCAAGCAAGCAGCGCAAGTACCTGAGCGTCACCTGCGTGATCCGCGCCACCTCGCGCGAGCAGCTCGACAGCCTCTACCAGGAACTTTGCGACCACGCGATGGTGGTGATGGTCCTGTAAGAGGCCTTTTCAGAACGGCTAAAACGGCCCGTAACCCCGGGGAGCATGAGGGGAGCAGAGCGGAGCACCCCCCTCATTTCGCTACCGTCTCTAAGACGTTACCGGCCCGCCGGCGATTTCTTTTTCGTTTTCTTCTTCTTCCTTCCCGGACGCGTCTTGCCGTAACTACCGCTGAAGATTTTGCCGCGGCGCGTGCGTTGATCGCCTTTGCCCATCTTGACCTCCTGTCCGTCGAAAATCTGTTAATTGTACACGCGCAGCGGACGTTTTTAGCGCCGCAGGGCCCCGATCTGCCGGTCATGCAAGCGCGATAGCAGCAGCTGCGAGGCGCACGCCCCCGCCAGCGCGAGAAACATGTCCCACTGCGTGTCCCATTCGTCGCCCTGGGTGCCGAGGAACTCGTGCGCGCCCTGGCCGAGCGCCAGCGCAGACCCCCATTCGATCAACTCGTAGAAAGCGCTGATCGCTAGGCAGACGCACGTGGTCACGAAGAACAGGAATTTGCCCGGCGCGAGTTTGAACGTCCGGATCAGGATCTCCCGCGCGACGATGGCGGGAACGAATCCCTGCGCAATGTGGCCGAGCCGGTCGTACGGATTGCGCTCGAGTCCGAGCCATTCCTGCACCCAGAAGCCGGCCGGGACGTGCGCGTAGGTGTAGGTCCCGCCCACGATCAGGATCAGCCCGTGGATGCAGATGAGCGCGTACGCCAGCGTCGTGAACGGAAACCGGTTGCGGGTCGCAAGCAACAGCGGCAACGCGATCAGCACCGGCGCGACCTCCATGACCCAGGTGAGGCGGTCGCGGGGGGCGATGCCGGAGACGATCAGCGCGATCGCCCAGATGGCCGCCACCGCGACGAGGTTGCGCCGGGCGGCGGCTTCATGCGCTTCCCGCGGGTTCATTGTTGATTTTTTCGATACCGGATGACAATTCGGACTCGCTCGACGCTCCCCTCGCCCCTTGGGAGAGGGGATGGGGGTGAGGGGTCGAGCCACGTAACGAAGTTACGTAAAGCTCGATAAGCCGGTCCGCCTTTACTTTCTCTTGCGAATGATTTCCAACTCGGATGCATAGACCTTCCCAAGGTCCGCTCCCGGGCCCTTCAGCATCTCCGGCATGCGCCGGCACTGCTCGCGCAGTTCGTCCGTTCCCAGCCCGAGCAGCATTTCCCTGTACTCCTGCCGCTCCTGCAGTATCGCGCCTTCGTATTTACCGAGGTTGCGCGCATAGTCCTTCTCGTCATGCGAGGCAAGCCGGATCATCACCGTGACGCGGCGCTGCAGGTCCTGGATCAGCACGCGGTGTTGCGCCTGCCACGCCGCGAATGCCTTCTCGTTGACGGAACGCGAAGCGGGGACTGCCGTGTCGCACGCCTCCTTCATCGCGAGCTGGCGCTGGTAGCCGCCGTATACGGTCGCGAGGTCCGTCGGGTAAATGCCCGTGGCCTCCGCCACAGCGGCGATGCTGTATCCCAGCATCGCCGCCGTAATCAGGGCCGAAATTGCCTTTCCCGTCCGCATGTCTGCTTGCCGCCACCTGGTATTTTTTCGCCAAAGGATTTGGCCGGGTCAAAACCCGGCAAAATCCTGGGTGCTGTATCCTTATTATCCGACAAACAGGCCCCATTCCTTAACCCATGTCCATGGCGGCTGCCGCAACGGGTGCATTCGCAGAAGCGGCCGGGCAGGTCCCGGAGACGCACATCCGCAGGCTCGGGCGCGTCGAGTACGAGCCGGCCTGGCGCGCGATGCAGGCGTTCACCCTGGAACGCACCGCGGAATCCGCGGATGAGATCTGGCTGCTCGAGCACCCGCCGGTCTACACGCTCGGCGTCGCCGGGCGGCCCGAGCATCTGCCGCGCGTCGCGAACGGCATTTCCGTGATCAAGACCGATCGCGGCGGCCAGATAACCTATCACGGCCCCGGGCAGGCCGTGGTTTATCTCCTGCTCGATATGCGGCGCCGCGGTCTCGCGGTGAAGCCGCTGGTGCGGATGATGGAAGGGGCCGTGATAGACTTGCTCGCCTCCCACGGCATCGCGGCGGAAGGCCGGAACGAGGCGCCGGGCGTCTACGTCGGCGGCGCCAAGATCGCGGCGCTCGGGCTGCGCATCCGCAACGGCTGCTGCTACCACGGGCTCGCCTTCAACGTTGACATGGACCTGTCCCCTTTCCACGTGATCGACCCCTGCGGCTACCCCGGCCTTGCCGTGACCCAGGCCCGCGATCTCGGCATCCGTGACGACGCGGAGATGATGGGCCAGAAGCTCGCCCGGCTGCTGGTGCAGAAACTCGCATGAGCTCGATCGGAGAAAAGCAGAAGGGCCGGCTGAAGACGGCGCGCATCCCGATCAAGGTCGTGCCGTCGGCGCCGCTCGCCAAGCCGGACTGGATCCGCGTGCGCCTCGGCAACGGCGAGCGTTTCCAGGAAATCAAGCGCATCCTGCGCGAGCACCGGCTTCATACCGTGTGCGAGGAAGCCACCTGCCCCAATATCGGCGAGTGCTTCGGCAAGGGCACGGCGACCTTCATGATCCTCGGTGACCTGTGCACGCGCCGCTGCCCGTTCTGCGACGTTGCGCACGGTAAGCCGCTGCCGCCCGACGCCGAGGAGCCCGCCAACCTCGCGCGCACCATCGCGGCGCTCAAACTCAAGTACGTCGTCATCACCAGCGTGGACCGCGACGACTTGCGCGACGGCGGCGCGCGGCATTTCGCCGACTGCATCCGCGCCGTGCGCGAGCTATCGCCCCAGACCAGGATAGAAGTGCTGGTGCCGGATTTCCGCGGCCGGCTCGGGGTCGCGCTCGACGTGCTGTCCGAGTCGCCGCCCGACGTGATGAACCACAACCTGGAGACCGTCCCGCGGCTCTACCGGCAGGCGCGCCCCGGGGCCGACTACCATCATTCGTTGAAATTATTAAAGGATTTCAGATCGCGGTTTCCGCGTATACCCACCAAGTCTGGGCTGATGGTGGGATTGGGAGAAACCGATGCTGAAATCCTTTCGGTGATGCGGGATCTCCGCGCGCACGGCGTGGACATGCTGACCATCGGCCAGTACCTGCAGCCTTCCGCCCACCATCTGCCGGTCGCGCGCTACGTCGAGCCCGTCGTGTTCGACGATTACGCGCGCCAGGCTCACGCGATGGGTTTCATGCACGCCGCGAGCGGGCCACTGGTTCGCTCGTCGTACCACGCCGACCAGCAATTTTTTCGCCTTGGCGGCGAAAAAATAAATGATCAGGCCGCAAACAGCCTCTAGGGAAGCTCTGCATAAGTCGTCCCCGCGAAGGCGGGGACCCAGTAATCCTCTGAATATCCTGGATTCCCGCCTTCGCGGGAATGACAAAACCAAACTTATGCAGAGCTTCCCTAGGTTCTTGCGTCCAGTTTTTCTTCCAGCAGCGCGCGCAGCGTCATGAGTGATATCAACTGTGGCGCAATGAGCCGTACTGGCCGGATTCGTTTCCAGTCTCCGGTTTGGTACGCCGCGCTGCTGGCGGCCGCCTGGTTCGTCGGGAGCGTGTTTCAAGCCGAAGCATCGGCGGCTGAGTCCTACCCGCAGCGAGCGATACGGCTGATCGTGCCGTTCCCGCCGGGCGGCGCGGGCGACATCCTCGGGCGCATGCTGAGCGTGAAGCTCGGCGAAGCCCTGGGCCAGCAGATCGTGGTCGACAATCGCGGGGGAGGGAACCAGGTCATTGCGACCCAGTTGACTGCGAAAGCGCCTCCCGACGGCTACACCGTGTTCCTTGCCAGCACGACGCACGGGATCAACCCCGGCCTGCAGAAGAAGCTGCCCTACGATTCCCTCAAGGACTTCACGCCGATCACGCTGGTGGCGGAGTCACCCATCATCTTCGTCGCGCATCCGTCGCTCGGGGTGAACGACATCCAGGGGCTGGTCGCGCTCGCCAAGTCCCGGCCCGGACGCATCAACTATGCGTCGCCTGGAACGGGCACCGGCGGCCAGATTTCGGTCGAGCTCCTCAAGTGGATGACCGGCATCGACATGGTTCACGTTCCGTACCAGGGCGCCGGGCCCGCGTTGATCGACCTGATCGCCGGCAATGTCCAGGTCATGTGCGTGAGCCCGCTCCCCGTGCTGCCGCACGTGAGATCCGGCAGGCTGCGCGCGCTTGCGACGACTGGCCGCACGCGGGCGCGTGTGGCGCCAGAGATTCCCACCGTCGCCGAATCCGGGGTGCCGGGATACCAGTCGAACCTGTGGTACGCCTTGCTGGGGCCTGCGGGCCTCCCGCCGCGTGTCGTCAACAAGCTGCACACGGAAACGAACAGGGTGCTGAAACTGCCCGACCTGGCCGATCAGATCCTGGCGCAGGGTGCGGAGCCAATCGGCAACAGCCCGCAGGAGCTTGCGAAATTTCTGCGAGCGGAGATCGACCGCTGGACCAGACTCATACAGGCAGCGAACATCCGACCCGACTAGGTCGTGCCTGTCCTCAGGACTTCCATCAATGAGCGGACGGATTTCAGATCCTCGAGGCGGGATAGTGTTTCCAGGACGGACTCCACGGCGGCGGGCGCAAGCCGTCCCTTCGCTCCCTTGCGGAACTTGGCCTCGATCTCGGCTTGCGTCAGCCGATTCTCGGGGGTTCCCTTCGGCGAATCACAGCGGGCGGTGAGGGTCGTGCCGGCTTTCGTCTCCGCTTCGACGACGGCTTGCACCCCGGTCAGCGCCGGATCGCTGAGGAGTTCCACCCGTTCCATCGCGAAGCGCCGCAGCCCGGGGTCGTTGTGGCGCCCGGGCTCGAACTGATCCATCCACAGTTCGCGGTCGTGCAGGACAACCGCCGCGGTGTAGTAAACCGAGCCCGAGGCCTCCCACTTCCCGCTGATGGTGCGCCGGTGCGCATAGGCGTCGAAAGAGGCCTTGCTCAGATGGATGCGCAACCGGCTCACGTGATCGGCCCTCAGATCGTGCTGCTGTATCAGCTCGAACAGCGCGCTGACGATTCCCTGATTGGCTGCCGAGGTGGGCCAGGGCCGGAGAGCGATTTGCTCCAGTTCCCAGCGCACACCCAGGGCCGCCGTCGCCGCGTCGCTTGGACCACCACCACAGTAGGTGGGATAGAACCCGCCGTCGGGCGCCGTGAGGAACTGGCGCGTCGCCACGAAGTCCTGCTCGGCCAGAAGCGCCGCCATGAGACCGGAGAGCGCGCCGCGAAACTGGTGGAACTTGACCGACGACGTGCCCCACGCGGCGAAGGTGCCCGCCGCCTGGCTGCCGGCCAGCCCGAAAGCCATGGCCATCTTGTCGGCATCGAAGCCCAGGATGCGACCAACGGCAGCCGCGGCCCCAAAAGGCCCGATCACGCCGGGTCCGTGCCAGCCCCGCTGCCGGAAGGCCTGATAGTCGAGGCCGGCCCCGATCCGCGTGGCCGTCTCGAAGCCCGCGGCCAGCGCCACCAGCAGGTCGCGGCCGCTGGCTCCCTCGCGCTCGGCAATGGCCAGCGCCGGCGGAACGACCACGGGCTGCAGGTGGGTGGCGGTGGGGCGATAGACATCGCACAGGGAAACCGCGGTGATCAGGAATCCATTCAGCGCCGTGGCGCCGGCCAGATTAAGCCGCCCGCCGCCAATGATGCTGCTCTCCTGGGATTGACCGAGCGCGGCGGCGAAGCGGGCCACTTTCGGAGTGTCCTCCCCCTCGTAGCCCGCCAGGGCGCAAGCGAGGGCATCGAGCAGCAGATACCTGGAGCAATCCCTCGCGCTTTGGGGAATATCGTCGTAGGTCAGTTCCGAGGCGAAACGCGCAAACGTCCGGGTTACGTCCTTATCCATTGCGGCGCATTCCAATTCTTGCAGTTAACTATTAAATCGTTTCTTTGAGTTTCTCTTCCAGCAGCGCGTGCAGCCTGGCAAAGTCAGGCTCGCCGGTGATTTTCTGAACGATATTGCCGCGCCTGTCGATCACGAAAGTCGTCGGCGTGAGCTTCACGTCGCCGAATGCCTTCGCGATCTCGCCCATCAGGTCGAGCGCGACCTTGAACGGCAGGCGGTTATTCTCCGCGTAGCGGATCACGTAGTTGGGCGGGTCGTGCCGCATTGCCACCGCGATGAACTCGAGGCCGCGCTCGCGGTACTGCTCGTAGGTCCGCACCATTTCCGGCATCTCCCTGACGCAGATCGGGCAATCGGTTCGAACAGAACCGGTTGGATTAGCCACAAATAGTTGGAACGGCACTAGAATAGGGGCGCGGGCAAGGCCGGTCTCGCGCCGGCGGGAAGAAACCAACATTGGAGATCGAATCATGCGTCCTATTCTGAGTGCCTTCGCGCTGCTTGTCATCAGCGCCCACGCGGCGGCGAGCCTCGACCGTATCAGCAATACCGACGCGGTGGGCGGCCTGAAGCAGGCGCTGAACGACGGCTCCATCGCGGCCGTTTCCAAACTGGGCATCGAGAACGGCTTCTTCGGCAACGCCCAGGTCAAAATACCGCTGCCACCGTCGCTGAAGCGGATGGAGGGCGCGATGCGCGCGCTGGGGATGAGAAAACAGGCCGACGAGCTGGTGCTCTCGATGAACCGCGCAGCCGAGGCGGCGGTGCCGGAAGCGAAGCAGCTGCTGGTCGATGCGGTGAAAAAGATGAACGTGCAGGACGCCAAGAAGATCCTTACCGGCGGCAACACCGCCGGCACCGAATACTTCAAGCGCAACACCCAGTCGCAGCTCGCGCAGCGGTTCCTGCCGATCGTCAAGAAGGCGACGGATCGCGTCGGCCTCGCGCAGCAATACAATTCGATCGCCGGCCAGGGCGTGGCGCTCGGCCTCGTCAAGGAAGACCAGGCGACGATCGAGCGCTACGTCACCCAGAAGACGCTCGACGGCCTCTACTTCATGATCGGCGAGCAGGAAAAGGCGTTCCGCAAGAACCCCGTCGGCGCCACCAGCGACATCGTGAAAAGGGTCTTCGGTGCGATACGGTAGATTAGCCGCCAAGACGCCAAGGCGCCAAGAAATACAAGAATGGAACCGCAGATAAATGCCGTTACAACCTGTGCTTCCGGGACCCGATC
>CAYYZZ010000084.1:0-10062 GCA_964476235.1 uncultured Streptomycetaceae bacterium
CGGAAATCGCGATCACCGGCAACGAGGGTTTGATCGGCATCTCCTTGTTCATGGGCGGCGAAAGCACGCCGAGCCGGGCGGTGGTGCAAAGCGAAGGCAACGGCTACCGGCTCAAGGCAGGTATTCTGAAAAGGGAATTCGCGCTGGGCGGTCATTTGCAACATTTGGCGCTGCGGTACACGCAGGCGCTGATTACGCAGATGGCGCAGACCGCGGTGTGCAACCGGCACCATGCGGTGGAGCAGCAACTATGCCGCTGGCTGTTGTTGAGCCTGGACCGCTTGTCGAGCAATGAACTGAGGATGACGCAGGAGCTGATCGCGAACATGCTGGGCGTGCGCCGGGAGGGGGTGACCGAGGCTGCCGGCAAGTTGCAGGCGGCTGGATTGATTCATTACAGCCGCGGCAAAATCACCGTACTGGATCGTCCAAAACTGGAACAGCGTGTATGCGAGTGCTACGCGGTGGTGAAAAAAGAGTTCGACCGCTTGCTGCCGTATAAACTCGCCCTCTGACCGCGCTCACAGCGCGGGCGGGCGAACACGATCTTGTCAATCTAGTTGCCGGCGTAGCTTGCACCCGCGGCGCCGGCAATCTCGACTGCCGTAGTGCCCTATCGTCCCTGCGGCCTGTTGCTTTTCCCCGCCTTGCTGAGGGCTACCGCGACCGCCTGCTTGTTCGCCTTATCCTTGCCGAACTTCGCCTTGGTCCGCTGGTACGTTTTGCCCCGGTGGAACTCCGCGACGTTCTGGCTCACGACGGCTTGGCTTTTTCCCGGTTTCAACGGCATTTGGTTTCTCCTCTTGAAGCGAAGCCTTGTGAGGAATAAATGGGGACAGACCCCATTGAAAGTAATGTCATTTCAATAGCTTGCACGCTGTTTGTTGACCGCTTTACCAGTCTCGATTAATCAGTCTCGGCGCATCAGTCACGGCTGCTGCGGTCCATCAGTCCGGATCACCCGCCGCCCCACCTCACCTCGTCCACCTTCCACTCGCCTTTTTCCTTCACCAACGTTACCGTGCCGTTCACCGTCTCGGGCTTCTCGCCGGGGCGCGATTCCGTCGTTGCGGTCAGGCGCAACGTCGCGCCGTTGCCGTCCGGCGTGAGCGTCTTGCCGGCCACCGTATAGGTTTTCGGGATCATCCTAGCCAGGAACCGGAGTATGGGTTGCTGTAACCACGCGGGCATCCATGCCATGTCGTCGGCCTTTTGGGCGGTGCCGTATTTTCGCATCTCGTCGAAGTTCGCCGCAAGCGCGGCGCTGTGGATCTTCGCGTACACGGCCTCGGGTTCGTCTGCCGCGGGCGCGGCGAGAGGAAACGCGAGCAACGCAGCGACAGCGATCAGCGTCCCGGCTGCATTGCGAAGATCCATGCTGTCCTCCCTAGCTAAGAAGGGAATAAATGGGGTCAGTTTCACTTTACCGTCATCCAGCGGATAAATGGCGGATAAATGGGGTCAGTGTCGCTTTACCGTCATCCGGCACGCTCGCCCTCCCCAACCGCCGGCTCCTGGATCCCTGAGCGGACGGATCGCCGTCTATAAAAGGCGGGTAATAGGGGACAGACCACTATTTCCGGCAGACGAAATCTGCCAGCTTGAGTTTGAGCCCTCATAGCTCTGCAAAAACGTGGTCTGTCCCCGGTTTCCCGCCGGTCCCGACGGGTCGAAGGCGTGAAGTACGTGGCGAGGAAGTAGCTCGTCACCCGCATCTCGTCACTTCTTCCCGTCAGGCGGAAAATGGGGCCGGGTTCGTCTATACTGAAAAAACGACTCTGACGCTATTTATAATTACTGCGCATCTCGCAGGCCGGCCTGATGGCAGGAACAATGGAGGCTTTTGCATGGCAGCGCCGACATCCAAAGTGGCTACGCCGGAGCGTACACCGGTAGTGATTCTGTTCGCCGAGACGCGCGGGTTCACGCACACGTCCGAGATGCTCCAGCCGTCAGTGGTGTTGGCGCGTGTCTCCGAATTCTTCGCCCTGGTTCGGGCGGCGGTCGAACGACAGGAAGGCACCGTGCGCAACGTGTTGAACGACACCCTGATGGCGTCCTTCGCGGGCAAAAGCAATGCACAGCATGCCGTGCAGGCGGCACAGGAGATCCAGCGCGACTTCACCGTCTTCGAGGAATCGTGGGAGCACGATTACGGCATCCGCGCGGCGGTAGCGATAGGACTGCACGCCGGCGATGCGGTCGTCGGCATCGCGGGCGGCCCGATGCCCGGGCAGCCGCTCATTGTTGGCGATAGCGTGAGCATCGCCGAGCGCCTGCTGCACCGCGCCCGGGCCGGCGAGTTGGTACTGTCAAAAACGGTCATGGACGCGCTCACGGCGACCGGATTTGCACTCGATGCCAAGAAGCTGCCGTCGCTGGAAATTCCGCGCCGGGAGCCGATCCGGTTGTTCGGGGTGCTGCGCGACCCGCGCCTGGATTTTACCTAGCGAAACCTTAAGGTATAAAAGGTATAAAAGGGGCCAGGCTCGATCAAGCACTCGTTTGGTCGGAAAGACGCGAATCGTGAGTCGTGATTCGTCCCGGTTCTCGTCGCTGCGTCACTTCATCACTGCATCACCGAGTGTCTCTCGCAGCTCAGAGGCTGCACGACAGCGCCGAGCAACACTTGCTGCACTTGGGGTTGCACTTGGGGTCAGACCCCCGTGAAAGCGAAGGCGTATCAATAAGTTGATGTATTTCAGTGGCCGTCGCACCGACGCGTGAAATAAATGGGCCGGCTTCGTCAGGGACGCGCGTTACGGCGCATGATCAGCGCGCATAATTAGATGCGCATGTCTTTTCTCGTTTATACGTGGATGCTTGCGATTGGCACGGTGGCCGCTTCCGCGAGCGCGGCATACGGACAGGATTTTCCGACCAGGCCGATACGGATCGTGACGTCTGCGCCTGGCGGAAGCAGCGATTTCACTTCGCGCCTGATCGCGCAAGGGCTGACGGACAGCCTGGGGCAGCAGGTGGTGGTGGACAATCGCGGCAATTTCGGCGGAGAGCAGCTCGCCAAAGCGGCGCCCGATGGTTATACCCTGCTCGTCGACGGTGCCAGCCTCTGGATCGGGCCGCTGATACAAAAAACGTCTTACGACCCGTTGCGGGATTTTGCACCCGTCACGATAGCGGTCAGCGCACCCAACGTCATCGTCGTGCACCCGTCGCTGCCGGTGAAATCCGTCAAGGAACTGATCGCACTGGCCAGGGCCAGACCGGGAGAGCTCAACTATGGCTCGGGCGGAATAGGCGGCGCGTCCCACCTGCCGGCGGAATTATTCAAATCCATGGCCGGCATCAATATCGTGAACATTAATTACAAGGGAACGGGGCCGGCAGTCAACGCCCTGCTCGCCGGCGAAGTGCAAATGATGTTCGCCAACGCGGCGATTTCGACGCCGCACATCAAGGCGGGCAGATTGCGGGGCGTGGCGGCTGCCAGCTTACAGCCCTCCCCGCTGCTTCCCGACCTGCCGACGGTAGCCGCGTCCGGTCTGCCCGGTTTCGAATCGATAATTCTCCAGGGCATACTCACGGCCGGTAAAACACCCGCTGCGCGCATCACCCGGCTGAACCAGGAAATCGTGCGGGTGCTCAACCGCCCCGATGTGAAAGAACGGCATTTCACCACAGGCGTGGAAACCGTCGGCAGCACGCCGGGGGCGCTCGCCGCCACCATGAGATCCGACATCGTCAAGTGGGGGAAGGTCATCAAGGACGCCGGCATCAGAGCCGACTAGCCGGCGGGGGAAACTACGGTTAAAGGGGTCAGAGCCGAAATATCTTTGACCCCCTAATATCCGGTGATGCGTGATGGCTGATGGGGTGGCTACGCCTCAAGGATGAAGGCAGAAGGATGAAGTAAAAACTAAATCCCTTTTGCCTTTTCCCTTTTGCCTTTTGCCTTGGGGGCTTTGCCCCCTACTTTCCCTCGCGCATGGCGCGCGCCCGCTTCGCCGCTGGACGCTCCCAGCAGCGATTGAGCCAGGCTTGCACGCGCGGCCATTTCGCGAGATCGATAGACAGTGCGCGATAGAGCGCCGCGGCGACGTTCAGATCCGCCACCGAGAATGCCGGACCGGCGAGCCACGCTGATTTCGCGAGCGCGGTCTCCAGCACGTCGAACGCCGGCACGACCTCCTTCCATGCCGCCTCGGCGATCTCCGGCTTGCGCTCGGCTTCGGGAAGGTCCTTGGTGTGCCTGACGTAGTTCACGATCTGGCGATCGAGACGGTCGGTCTCCCACAGGCTCCACTGCAGGGCGAGCGCCTCGTGCTTCGGGTCCGGGGGGTAAAGCGCGCTTCCCTGTTTCTTCGCCAGGTAGAAATTGATCGCCATCGACTCCGACAGAACGAAGCCGTCGTCCTCGATCACCGGCACGCGGCCATTGGGATTGAGCGCGCGGAATTCCGGCGTCCGGGTTTCCGGCGCGCGGGGCAGGTAGTCTTTGTGCTCGTAGGTCAGGTCAAGCTCACCCGCCATCCACAGTACGCGCACGGTGCGGGATTTCGCGGAGCCGTATAGGCGAAGCATGTTTTGTTCTCCGAAATTCGGTGATGGGTGAAGGTGATGGGTGATGGGTGATGAAAACCCAAAACCCCATAAAAGGGGCCAGGCTCGATTTGCTGGCGCCAGGATTACTCCATCGTGCGAACGTCCGGCCCGACAGCGATCTCCATCTCGGCGAGCTCCAGCACCTCGCGCGGCGTGAACCCCGGCGCCGCCTCGTCAAGGACGAACCGGCCGTCGCGCCACCGCAGCAGCGCCAGGTCGGTCACCACGTAATCCACGCAGCCCTTCCCCGTCAGGGGATAGGTGCATTTGCGCCGCAGTTTCGGGCGGCCCTTGCTGTCGCTGTGCTCCATGACGATGATCAACTCACCGCTCCCCGAGAGCAGGTCCATCGCGCCGCCGATGCCGCCTCTCTTCGCATCCGCCGTGCTCCAGTTGGCAACGCTGCCGGACTGATCGACCTCATAGGCGCCGAGGATCACGGTGTCGATTCTGCCGCCGCGCGCCATCTCGAACGAGGTAACGCTGTCGAAGAAAGACGCGCCGGGCTTGAGCGAGACGAACTGGCCGGCGGCGTTATAGATATCCGGATCGATGTCGTTCTCGTCCGACACCATGTGGCCATAGCCGAGGATGCCGTTCTCGGCATGGAGGATCACATCGCGATTCTGCAGGTAGTTTGAAACCATGGTCGGAATGCCCACGCCCAGATTGACATACGTGCCGTCCTTGACGAGCGCTGCGGCGCGCTTCGCAATGCCGGCCCGCGTCAGCCCCGGCTTGCCGTTGTAGAGGCGCGGCTTGTCCGAAGGGCGCCGTTCCGGCCGGCGCCAGGCCTTGCCGTCGTCGGTCTGCGTGGTTTTTACGACGCGCGATACGAATATTCCCGGAAGATTGACGAGCTCCGGCGGGATCCCACCGGGCTCCACGATCTCGTCGACCTCCACGATTGCGACGCGGGCCGCCTTGGCGAAGCTGGGGTTGAAGTTCTGGCTGCCTCCGCGGAACTGGACGTTGCCCAGACGATCGGCGCGATACCCCCTCAGAAAAGCGTAGTCCACGCGTATGGCCTGTTCGAGGACGTGGGGCTTGCCATCGAAGTCGCGGATTTCCCTGCCCTCGGTGAGGGCAGTGCCGACGCTGGTCGGCGAATAGAACGCCGGTATCCCCGCACCGCCCGCGCGGCACCGTTCGACGAGTATGCCTTGGGGCACCAGTTCCACGGCCATCTCCCCGGCGACGATTTGATCCTCGCTTGCCGTGGGCGTGCCGGGCCGCACGGAAAAGGCGGCAATCAGTTTCTTCACCTGCTTGTTCTCGGCCAGGATCTGGCCGCGCGTTGCTCCCGGGTCCCCCAGGGAGTTGCAGACGAGGCAGAGATCTTTCGTTCCCTTGTCGCGCAAGGCGAGTATCAGGCTCGTTGCGAAACGGTGTCCCACGCTGAAACCGGCGATCGCAATCGTTGCTCCGTCACCGATGTCCGCGACTGCTTGCTCCGGCGATGCGAAAACCTTGTTCATGACGGTTCCTTCAACAATGATCGGTTGGAGCCGTGAGCAGAAATTGGGGACAGACCACGATTTCTCTAGGGGCGCGCTAAAAAAACGATTGGTCTGTCCCCAACCTAATGCTTTTGTTTCACTCACCGCTTCAGTAGCTGCTCGCGCACCATCACCGCCATGCGCTCCAGAGGGGTGCCGGGCGGAAACAAAGTGATGAACCGGCCCTCGCGGTCGAGCAGGAAAACATACGCGGAGTGGTCGATGAGGTAAGTGCTCGCGCCCGGCGGCCGCACCTTCTCGAAAAATACCTTGTATGACGTCGCGATGCGCCGGATTTCGTCCTCGGTCCCGGTCAGCGCGACGAAGCGAGGATGGAAGCTGGCGACATAGGCACGGAGCATTTCCGGCTTGTCGCGCGCGGGATCGAGCGTCACGAAGATCGGCTGCAGCTTGTCTCCCTCCGGCCCGAGCGACCGGATGAGGTTCCCGACAGACATCAGATCAGTCGGGCAGATATCCGGGCAATAAGTAAACCCGAAGTAGAGTAGGACCAGCCCGCCCCGGAAATCCGACAGGCTTCTGCGCGCGCCGTCTTGATCGGTGAGCGTGAACGGCCCTCCCACTGGCCCCTTGCCCGACATGAGATCGTTCATCAGACGCGCCGCGCCCACGCGCGCGCCCTCGGCAGGCACTTCGTCCCGCAGGTAGAAATACGCGCCTCCCGCCGCAGCGAGGATGACCGCCAGCAGGGCCGGCGCGCGCCAGCCCTTCAGCGCGGCCGGAAGTTGCACCTACGCCCCGAACTGGAACGCGGTGCCCGTGGTGGAGGTCACCAGGCGGTCGGCCAGCAGCTCGCGCAGGATCACGACCAGGCCCGGCCCCGAACAATGCATCGGGATGATCACATCCGGATCGAGCTTCTTCATTTCAGTGACGGTGTTCCGCAGGTATTCTTCGCCGGCCGGGAACAGGTGGAAGCCGCCCATCGCGGCGTGAACCTTGTTGACGCCCGAGACTTCCATCGCCTGACGTGTCGTATTGACGATGCCGGCGTGGCCGCAGGACGAAATCACGACGAGGCCGCGGTCCCGGACATTGAAGCAGGTGCCGTGCTCGTGGATGTGCTCATCCGCCACCGGCTTTCCCTGGGCCTTGGCGTTGGCGGCGGGGATATCGCAGCCGACGTTATTGCGCTTGAAGTATTCGACCTGGGTGTTCGGCAGCACCCGCTCGAAACTGCGCCGCTGGATGGTGCCGGTCGTGAAGGCGTGGCCCATGACGACCGTGGGCTGCTCGCACGAGACCACCTTCACCTTGTATTTCTCCAGGTCGTTGCGGTCGAGGACGCCCCAGTCGGCAAAGTGCCCCGGCGACCCGCTCGCGGTCTTGCGCAGGCAGAAATTGTCCTCGCCGCCAACATAAAGCGTGAGATCGGCGGGCAGCTTGCTGCGGTACTTCTCCAGGAATCCGAGCAGCCCGCCGAAATGATCGTAGTGGCCGTGGCTGACGATCAGACCGTCGATCCTGCCCCCGTCCACGCCCATGAGTTCCATGTTGTTGAGGAGCGCATTGGGCGTGTAGCCGAAATCGAGCATGAGATGGCGCGTCTCCGACCCGATGCGCGACTCGAGCGCGAGCGACAACCCCCACTCGTTATGCAGCGCCTTGCGGTAGTCGGCGCGGGAGATGAACGGGGAGCGCGTGACTTTGATCCATTTGTTAGTCACGGGCCGCGGCGTGTCGTAGCTGCTGTCCGTCAGCACCCGGATCGTGAGACTGTCCACGGTGGGAACGGAACCCGGTTTGGCGAGCTGTGACTGGGCGAAAGGCGCGCGCGGCAGGCCAAACTGAGCGAGCGCGCCAGTGGCGGCGAGAACGAACTGACGGCGACGTAAACTGATTTTCATGGCACCTCCCCCTGGGTGAATGGCAGACGAAACCGCGAATAAGGCTACGCCCGATTAAGAGTGCGGGCAAACCCTCGGTTTTCAGTAGTTGATGGGGACAGACCCCATTAAAAAATTATTTGTTTCATAGGCTTAACCCTGCATACGCCGAGTGTGAATTAAATACACGAAGTTCGTGTTATATTTTTATCGTCTGAATTCACACGAACTATCGGCCGATGAAGAACATCACGATTACCCTCGATGAAGAGACCGCCCGGTGGGCGCGCGTGCACGCGGCGGAGCGCAACATGAGCGTGTCGCGCTACATCGGCGAGCTGTTGCACAAGAACATCCGCGAGTCGCGCGAGTACGAGGACGCGATGCAGCGCTACTTCAGCAGCAAGCTCGTGATTCGCAGGCAGCCCGGCGAACGCCGTCCCACGCGCGAAGAGCTGCATGACCGGGCCGAACTTCGCTCAAAGGAAGAAACCTCCGTCCGATGAAAAAACTCTATGACCGCCCCGTGCTTCGTCGACGCTAATGTCCTGATCTACGCGCGCGATCCGGAGGAGCCGTCGAAACAGGAACGCGCCAGGGAATGGCTCGCATACCTCTGGCGCGAGAACCTCGGCCGCACGAGCACGCAGGTCCTGTCCGAGTTCTACGTGAACGTCACGCGCAAGCTCGCGACCCCGGTCGCTTCGGAGGATGCCTGGCAGGAGGTGAGATCCTTTCTGGCGTGGCGCCCGCATCCGGTTGACGAGGCGCTCCTGATGCGCGCGCGGGAAATCGAGCAGCGCTGGCGCCTGTCGTGGTGGGACAGCATGGTCGTGGCCGCAGCGCAGTTGCAGGGCTGCGCGCTACTGCTGACAGAGGACCTGCAGGACGGCGCGGTGTACGGCGGCGTGACGGTACGCAGCCCTTTCACGCTCGACGTCCGCGAGCCCGTTCCGGCCTACGCGGCCGTCCCGCCGGCCAGGCCCCGCTACCGCGGACGCGGCAGGCCCCGAAAGCAGCAGGAGCCGGCACGAATCGCCTGAAGCGGAGGAATCAGGGAAAACCCAAAGCGGAAGGATGAAGGATGAGGGGCAACGGAGAAAAAAGTGATGAGAAGTGGTGATAGCGGTGAAGCTTTTCTGTTCCTTCGCGGCTTTCGCGTCGAGGCTTCAAGTCAAATTCAGCTCAAGGCAGATCCCGGGCGATGCGAAAACCCCGGCGGCCGCTGC
The DNA here is from genome assembly GCA_964476235.1 of uncultured Streptomycetaceae bacterium. Taxonomy (GTDB): domain Bacteria; phylum Pseudomonadota; class Gammaproteobacteria; order Burkholderiales; family SG8-41; genus SG8-41. The sequence continues at coordinate 9,139 of CAYYZZ010000084.1, forward strand.
GCAGGTCTTTGTTGTCACCCTCCCTGCGGGCGGAGCGCACATCCTGCGGCGTGAGTCCCCAGGCGCCGCCGCGAACCGCCGCCTTCTCGCATCCCCCGCTGAGCCAGGGCGAGCCGTCGGCGGGCGCGCCGGCATAGGAGGCGTTCCAGCAGTCTGCAACCCATTGCCAGACGTTTCCGTGCATATCGAAAAGGTTGAAGCGATTCGGAGGGAACGATCCCACCGGGGTGGTTCGATCGCTGCCGTCTTCCGAGCAGCCTTTGCAGTTGGCCATTTTATGGCCCACTGAATCGCCCCATGGATAGGCAGTGCTGGTGGCTGCTCTGGCAGCGTATTCCCATTCCGCTTCAGAAGGCAGGCGGTAGCTCTTTCCCGTTCGCGCTTTGAGCCAGTCGAGATAGTCCTGGGTGTCGTTCCAGCTCACATAGAACACCGGGCCGGTGCCCCGTCCCCAGCCCCGGTCGTTAGGCTTGTGTTTGCACGCGCCCTCCCGCACGCACCGGTCCCACTCGCCAAAGGTCACGGGGTAACGTCCGATGGCGAAGCTGCGCTTGATCGTGACGCGGGTGACCGGGCCTTCGGTGTCTAAATGGCCCGGCTCGCTGGGCCGGGAGCCGCGCTCGTAAGCACCGGCCGGGATTTCCACGAGCTCGGGACAATCCGGGCAGTCGCGGAATATGCGCACGGGAAGTATCTCCGTGGAGGGCGCGATGCTGTGCGGAACGAACGCGTACCCCGCCCACGCCAAGGCGAGCGCTCCGGCAACGGTGCCCGCTGCCACGATATACCGCTTGCGCCGGCGGACCTTGTCCATGAAGGATGCGCGCTCGTGCTCGGGAACGATGGCATAGACGGCGACCGGCGCGGGAATATTCTTGACGCGCTTGCGCCCTTCATAGACGAACAAATGCTCGACTTTATCCT
>CAYYZZ010000085.1:0-9999 GCA_964476235.1 uncultured Streptomycetaceae bacterium
CCCACCCTCTCCGCCAATAAAAAAGCGACCCAGCGGTCGCTTTTTTACATGCAGCCCGGTTTTGTTCTTACCGTGCTGGTTTTGCTCCTGATCGGGCACGGCATGCCGTCGTCGGCTCTCGCCCAGAAACCTCTACCCCCGGAAGTCGAGTTGTTTATCGGGGAGATGGTGCAGAAGCACCAGTTCGAGGCGGACGCGTTGCGCAGGCTGTTCGGCCAGGCACAGCCGCGCCCGGGCATCCTCCGCGCCATCTCCGCCCCCGCTACTGCGCGCCCGTGGTACGAGTTCCGCAGCCGGAACGTGGACCCCGCGCGTATCAATGGCGGCGCCGCGTTCTGGCGCGAGCACGCAGCCACCCTGGCAAGAGCGAGCCGCGAATACGGCGTGCCCGAGGAGATCATCGTCGCCACTATCGGCGTGGAGACGCTTTATGGCCGTAACACCGGCAGCTACAGGGTGCTGGATGCGCTGATCACGCTGGCTTTCCAGTATCCGCCGCGCGCCGAGCTGTTCCGGGCGCAGCTCGAGGAGTATCTGCTGCTCGTGCGCGAGACGGGATTCGATGCGACAAAGATCAGAGGCTCCTATGCCGGCGCCATCGGTATCCCTCAGTTCCTTCCCAGCAGCTACCGTCGCTACGCTGTGGATTTCGATGGCGACGGCAGGCGGGACCTGATGGGAACGACCGCAGATGCGATCGGCAGTATCGCCAACTATTACAGGGCCCACGGCTGGCGGAGCGGCGAATCGGTCGTCGTGCCGGCGGAGGCGGAGGGTGCCGGAGTGGACGCCCTGCTGGAAGCCGGCCTCAGGCCTCAGCTCAAGATCGCCGAGCTGAAGCGTCTGGGCGTGATACCGGCTGCTCCGGTCGAGGATGGGGCCGAGGCGGCCCTGTTCGTGGTGGAAACCGAGGCCGGGCCGCGCTACTGGCTCGGTCTCAACAACTTCTACGTGATCACCCGCTACAACCCCAGCATCAACTACGCGCTTGCCGTTTACGAGCTCGCGCGCGAACTGCGGGCGCAGGTCAGGCCCTAGGAGTTTGTCGGACTTAGGTCGGACAAACTCCTTATGCAAAACCGCCCGCACGAAGACGGAAGTAACAGGCGGTGAAAACCTCATTTCCAGCCAACGCGCGTGCCCACCGGAGGCCAATAGGGGTCGTGTGTTGGGTTTCATTCAAAATCCTCGGGCGGTTTTTCTGTTAGCAGCCGGGCTGTTTTCCAGCGCCTCGCGCCGGAACGCGACGAGATGGTCTATTTCAAGGCGGATGCCGATTTTCTCGCCGATGGCATGATTGTGGTGGCTCGGCACCAGCGACAGCACACGTCCGCCGCCTGGTAGTTGCAATGTATAGAGGAACTCGGCACCACGGAAAGTCTTGTGCAGCACTTGTGCCTGCAGGGGGCTTGCGTCATCGTGGAGTATGTCGTCGGGGCGCAACAGCACATCCACTACGGTGCCCTGGGGCCAATCATCCGTCACATTGCCCTGGAACACGCCCAGCTCGAGCCGGATGCGGCGCTCGCCCAGCACAGTGCCGGGCAGGAACGCACCTTGTCCGACGAAGTCCGCCACGAAGCGGGTCGCCGGCCTGTGATAGAGATCGTAGGGCGCGCCCCATTGCTCGATGCGCCCTTTCCTCATGATGCCGATTTCGTCGGCGATTGCAAATGCATCATGCTGGTCGTGCGTCACCAGGATCGCCGTCATGTTCTGCTGCTTGAGGATGTCCCGGATCTCGAGTCCGAGGCGTTCGCGCAGGTCGACGTCCAGATTGGAGAAAGGCTCGTCAAGCAGCAATAACTCCGGCTGGGGCGCTAACGCGCGCGCGAGCGCGACGCGCTGTTGCTGCCCGCCGGAAAGCTCGTGCGGGTAGCGCTCCGCGGCGCGGGTCATACCGATCACCTCGAGCGTTTCCCCGACGCGCAGGGCGCGGGCGGAGGTGTCGACCTTGCGCAAGCCGAAAGCCACGTTTTCCGCCACGGTGAGATGAGGAAAGAGGGCGTAGTCCTGAAACACCATGCCGACACGGCGTTGCTCGGGCGGGACGGTGCGGCCGGGACGGCTCACTTCCTCGCCGTTCAGCGCGATGCGGCCGGCCGAAATCTGCTCGAAACCGGCGACGCAGCGCAGCGCCGTGGTCTTGCCGCAACCGCTCGGGCCCAGCACACAGCCGATCTGACCGCGCGCGAGCGTCAGAGAGAAATCGCTCAGGACGCGATGCCCGTTGTAGCCGTGCTGGACGCCCGCTAGTTCCAATAGTGCTGCCATGGCCCGATTATACAGATGAACAAGAAGCATTCTCATTTCCCTGGATGAGCAGGGCGGCGGTTGATAGAATGAACCTCCTTGATTTTCAGCCCATTACGCGATGCGGACGGGCCTAGTTAAGCGATGGGTAACTAGCATCAGGCAGGTTGATCTGTGCTGGGACGGGTGATGAATTCGATGTTCGGCAAGGCCGCATTCCGGGGGCGGGGGTGGAACGCTGTCTCGCTCCTGGCGAGTGTGGCGGCCGGTGTGCTTGCGGTGCCGGTAGTGGTCGTGCTGGGCAGCGTTTTCACGCCCAGCGGTGAGACCTGGGCGCACCTCACGGCGACCGTGCTGCCGGAGTACATCGCGAACACGCTGTGGCTCCTGCTGTGGGTCGGCATCGGCGTGACGGCGATCGGTGTCGCCACGGCCTGGCTGACGACGATGTGCCGTTTCCCGGGGCACGGCTTCTTCGAATGGGCGCTGATCCTGCCGCTTGCGGTTCCGGCGTACGTCATGGCCTATGCCTATACCGATTTTTTCCAGTTCACCGGGCCGGTGCAGACCGGGTTGCGCGCCTGGTTCGGATGGGGTCCCAGGGAATACTGGTTTCCTGAAGTACGGTCGCTCGGCGGCGCCGCCGTCATTTTTTCATTCGTTTTCTATCCTTATGTCTATCTGCTGGCCCGCGCCGCGTTCCTGGAGCAGGCAGCGGGGATGATCGAGGCGGGCCGCAGCCTGGGCTACGGCCCGTGGCGGAGTTTTTTCAGGCTGGCTCTGCCGCTCGCCCGGCCGGGCATCGCGGCGGGCGTGGCGCTTGCATTGATGGAGACGCTTGCCGACTTCGGCACCGTGGCGTATTTCGCGTTGCCCACGTTCACCACCGGCATTTACCGCGCCTGGCTGTCGCTGGGCGACCGCATCGCTGCTGCGCAACTTGCCGCGACGCTGCTGGGATTCGTCGCAGTGGTGCTGATCGCGGAGCGCGTGAGCCGCGGCAGGGCGCGCTTCGATGATCGCTCCGTGCGCCGCCACCTGGTTCCGCAGCGATTGCGCGGCTTGCCCGCTTTCGCAGCGGCGCTGGCATGCATGGTGCCGGTCGTCGCCGGATTTGTCCTGCCTGCCGCCATATTGCTCGACCTGTCGGTATCGGGAGGCGACCTGAATTTCGGGGCGCGTTACGTGAGGCTTGTCGTGAACAGCGTGTCGGTGTCCGCCATCACGGCGGCCTGCGCCGTGGCGCTGGCTCTGCTGATCGCTTATTCCGCGCGTGCCGGCAGCAACCTCATCGGGCTCGTGGCGTACCGCCTGGCTTCGCTGGGATATGCCGTCCCGGGGGCCGTGATCGCGGTAGGCATCCTGATCCCCGTGACGCGGCTGGATCACGCGCTGTCAGGCTGGCTGCAGTCCCTGTTCGGGATCTCGACCGGGTTGATACTCACTGGCGGGATGACAGCCCTGGTGTATGCCTACCTGGTGCGTTTCCTGGCGGTTGCTCTGCAAAGCGTGGAAGCGGGACTCGCCAAGGTCACCCCCAGCATGGATGACGCCGCGCGCAGCCTCGGCGCGAATGCCCGCGGCATACTGATGCGCGTGCACGTGCCGCTGCTGATGCCCAGCTTGATGATAGCGGCACTGATGGTGTTCGTGGACGTGATGAAGGAGCTGCCGGTGACATTCATGATGAGGCCGTTCAACTTCGACACGCTTGCGGTGCATGCCTATAACCTGGCGAGCGACGAGCGCCTGAGTGAATTGGCCGTCCCCGCGCTCACCATCGTGGCGGTGGGTGTGGTGCCGCTGATACTGCTGTCGCGTTCCCTGGTGCGCGCCCGGATCGCAGCGGAACGAAGGTAGTGAAGGGGGCGGCCGGCCGCCGCCCCCGGCGCATCATTTAAAGCCGGAGCGGTCCGCGATCTTCTGCGCAGTCGGCTGATTCTTCCCGAGCGCGGCGAGATTCAGGGAATCGGTCTTGAACTTGCCGAGCGTGGCCAGCGCCGCGTTATTGGGCTTGACCGTCGGGACGACCGGCCATTCGTTGTTGCCGTTGGCGAAGTAATTCTGCGCATCGTCGCTCGCCAGGTACTCGAGGAAGAGTATGGCGGCCTCCCTGTGGGGCGCGTGCTTCAGCATGCCCGCGCCTGAAACATTGACGTGCGTGCCGCGGTCCTTCTGGTTCGGCAGGATCACGCCGACTTTTTCCGCCACCTCGCGCTCGTTCGGCTTCTGCGACCTCAGCAGGCGGACGTAGTAATAGGAATTGCTGATCGCCAGATCACACTCTCCCGCAGCCACGCCCTTCAACTGGTCGGTGTCACCGCCCTTGGGCGCGCGCGCGAGGTTGGAAGCGACGGCCCTGGCCCATTCCTCGGTTTTTGCCTCGCCCAGGTGATTCACCAGCGAACTCATGAGCGAGAGGTTGTAGACGTGTCCCGCGGAGCGCGTGCAGATCCTGCCTTTCCATTTCGGGTTGGCGAGGTCTTCGTAGCTCGCGATCTCGCCGGGCTTAACCCGTTCCTTGCTGTAAGCGATGATGCGCGCCCGCGCGGAGAAGCCGAACCACAGGCCGTCGGGATGACGGTAGGAGGCGGGCAGGCGGGATTCCAGCACCTTGGACTTGACCGGCTGGAACAGCCCCAGCTGTTCCGCGCGCCACAGCCGGCCTGCGTCCACCGTGATCAGCACGTCGGCCGGGCTCTTGTCGCCCTCATTCCGGATGCGCTCGATCAGCGCGTCTTCGCCACCCTCGATGCGGTTGATCTTGATGCCCGTCTGCTTGGTGAAGTTGGTGTACAGCGCCTCGTCCGTCTCGTAATGACGGGACGAATAGAGATTGAGGACTTTCTCCTGGGCGTGACTGACTAGTGGTGACGCAACCAGTGCTGTCGCAAGCGCAGCGAAGCGGATCGTGTGATGCAACGCTTTGAACATAAAGAAAAAACCGGTTTGTGGTGGCGCGGATGTATAGCGACGCAAATCATAACAAGAACAGTTCTCATAAGCAATACAAATGATAACTATTCGTATTAGCTGCTTATCCTGCTGACGGACTTTCTAGGAGTTTGTCGGTCTTGGACCCGACAAACTCCTTATGCAAAACCGCCTGCATGAAAACGGAGGAAAAAGCGGTGAAGATTTCATTTCAGATCTGCTTGCCTGCCTTCTGTAGACTAACCGGGGTCGTTATCATGGCTTTCATTCCAAATCCGCAGGCGGTTTTGCTGTCAGCAGCCTGTCCGAAACCTGAGTCCGACAGGCTGCTAGGGCACAACGCGATGCGGCACTTCGCGATGTTGCCAGGGCTAACGCGGTGCCTGTGGTCTGCTGCCGTCGATCGGCGATATGCGTTGCCGAATCCGTGCAGCGCTGCCTGGCCCAGCGCGGCAGTTGCCCGGTCCAGGCGCGGGCAGGCTGAGTCCGGCGCGCGTTATCTCCCCGGGGCCGGGCCGCGGTCCCCGAATCCGCGTCGTATTTCATGGTTACCGCACAACATCCTGCCGGCGCGATGCTCTGTCCACCCGGGTTGGCGTAAACTGGCCGCGGTAAGCCGCGTTATTGACAGTATGCTGACCCGGGCCAGAGTGTTCTTTACATCCCTCCGCGTGCGCGAATTGTTCGCCATGCTCGCGTTGCTGTGCGTTGCGGGCGCAGCTTTCTCCCAGGCCACCGTCCTGGAAGTGATCCCGTTGCGCTACCGCACGGCCCCGGAGGTGATCCCTATCATCCAGCCGATGCTTGCGCGCGAAGGCAGCGTAAGCGGCTTGCAGGGCCAGTTGATCGTGCGCACCACGCCTGCCAACCTGGAGGAGGTGAAGCGCATCCTCGCCAGCATCGACACCGCCCCGCGGCAACTCCTGATCACGGTGCGGCAGGATGCCGACATCGACCGCAGCCGAAGCTCCGCCGAAGTATCGGGAAGCGTGGGCGGCGAGCATGGCCGGGTAACCATTCCTCCCGGCAGCCGCGATCCGAGAGGCGGCAGCGTGGTGATCCGTGAAGGCGACAACAGGGTGCGCGCGCACGTCGTGGAGAATCGCAGCGTGGAAAGCGACCGCAACACGCAGGCGGTGCGGGTCATGGAAGGACGCGAAGCTTTCGTGCGCGTCGGCCAATCGGTACCCGTGCGCGAGCGGCAGGTGCGCCGCGTCGTGATCAACGGGCAGGTGGTGGAACAGGTCGTGGACGGCACCCAGTACCGCGACGTCACTACCGGCTTTTATGTGCTCCCCCGACTCTCGGGTGACCGCGTCACGCTCGATGTCAGCCCACAGCGGGAGACGCTGTCGAGGCAGGTTCCCGGCGCCGTGAACGTCCAGAGCGTGGTGACGACGGTTTCCGGCCGGCTCGGTGAATGGATGGAGATCGGCGGCATGGGCCAGGACGCCAGCGGACAGCAGACGGTTTTGATCGGTCGCACGACCACGGCGGCGCGCGACGACCGGCGTGTGCTGATCAAGGTCGAGGAAGTGCGCTGAGCGCTACGGGGAGTAGCCGGCCGACTGCCTGGCCGTTCTCCAGTTATCGAGAAAGAGCGCAACCTCGGCCGGCAGTTCGGGCTGCGCCGGGCGCTCGCGGTACTCGAACAGCCTGCCGCTGATCATCACCCAGACCCAACTGATAACATGGGCGGCGTGGTTGATCTGGACACGATATTTTCCGCGTCGGGGCCGCTGGCACGGGCCGTGGAGGATTTCTGCGCGCGGCCGTTCCAGGTGGAGATGGCGCGCGCGGTAGCAGAGGCGATCGAGGGCAATACCGTGCTGGTCGCCGAGGCCGGCACCGGCACCGGGAAAACCTTCGCTTACCTGGTGCCCGCGCTCCTGTCCGGCGGCAAGGTCATACTCTCTACCGGCACCAAGAACTTGCAGGACCAGCTCTTCGACCGCGATATTCCCACCGTGCGCGAGGCGCTCAACGTTCCGGTGACGGTCGCGCTGCTGAAGGGGCGGTCCAACTACGTCTGTCATTACCATCTGGAGCGGGCGTTGCATGACGGGCTCCTGCCGACGCGGGAGGAAGCCCGCTATCTCGGAGAGATCGCGCGGTTTGCCCGCGTGACGACCACCGGCGACAGGGCCGACTGCTCCGCGGTTCCGGAGAACGCGAGCGCCTGGCTGCATGCCACATCAACGCGCGAGAACTGTCTCGGCTCGCAATGCCCGCACTATGACAAATGCTTCGTCATGGAAGCACGCCGCCAGGCCCTGGCGGCCGATGTGGTGGTCGTCAATCACCATCTGTTCTTCGCCGACCTGGCGCTGCGCGAAGAGGGCATGGCCGAGCTGCTGCCCGCCTGCAACACGGTGATATTAGATGAAGCGCATCAGCTTCCCGAGACCGCGACCTTGTTTTTCGGGTCAAGCGTTTCGACCTCGCAGCTGATCGAGCTCGCCCGCGACACACGGCTCGAAAGCGCCGCCGCGGCGAAGGATTACGCACCGCTGCCGGACGCCGCGCGCAGGCTCGAACGGGCCGCTCGCGATCTGAGGCTGGTGTTCCAGGAGGAGACCGGACGCTGGCCGGCGCGCATGTTGAGCGGCCGCACGGATTTCGAGTCCGCCCTTGGCACGGTGATGGCTGAACTCGACAAGCTGTCTGCGGAACTGAAGGGCCAGGCCGAGCGCAGCGAGGGGCTGGCGCGTTGCTGGGCGCGGGCGCTGACGTTGGCGGAGGGTATCGAGCGCTGGCGCAGCGAACTGGACGAAGCGCGCGTGAAGTGGGTCGAGTTGTTCCGCCATTCCCTGCATCTCAACTCGACGCCGCTTTCGATTGCGGAGACTTTCAGGAATCAGATGGAGGAGCACGCGCGGGCGTGGATCTTCACTTCGGCGACGCTTTCGGTCAACCGCGACTTCAGCCATTATTGTGGCCAGATGGGGCTGCAGGACACCCGCACCGCGAGCTGGGACAGCCCTTACGACTTCGCGAACCAGGCCTTGCTCTATATACCGGACCGCCTGCCCGAGCCCAACACGCCGGAACATACCGAGGCGGTGGTCGAGGCTGCGCTGCCGGTTATCGAGGCGGCGGGCGGCGGCGCTTTCATGCTGTTCACGAGCCTGCGCGCGATGCGTAACGGCCACGAACTGCTGAAACGGGCGCTCGAGGCTCGCGGGCTCGATTTACCCCTGCTCATGCAGGGCGAGGGCTCGCGCTCCGAGATGCTGGTGCGCTTCCGTGATCTCGGCAACGCGGTGCTGGTGGGCAGCCACTCGTTCTGGGAGGGCGTGGACGTGCGCGGCGAGGCGCTGTCGCTCGTCGTGATCGACAAGCTGCCGTTCGCTCCACCCGACGACCCGGTGCTGGCCGCGCGGATAGACCAGATGAACCGCGAGGGTCGCAGCGCCTTCTTCGACTATCAGCTGCCCGAGGCGGTGATCACGTTGAAGCAGGGCGCGGGCCGGCTGATACGGGACGAGACCGACCGCGGCGTGCTCATGATCTGCGATCCGCGGCTCCTGACCCGCAGCTACGGCAAGCGCGTCCTGGCGAGCCTGCCGCCCATGAAACTCACCCGCAGCGCGGCGGAAGCGGCGGCATTCTTCACCAGGCGAGCCAGGACTCAGCCCAGCGCCAGGCCAGCCAAAGCGCCGCCAGCCACAACGCGACGATGAGCGCCGCGGCGAAGTAGCTGCGTGGCCCCGGTTTTTTTTCTTCGAGCCAGCGCGCGGCTTGATCACGGCATTCCGCGAGCACATCCTTTGGCACGAGCTTCATGACGACCCAGATGCCGGCAGGCAACAGGAGCAGATCGTCCACGTAGCCCAGCACGGGTATGAAATCGGGGATGAGGTCGATCGGGCTGAATGCGTAGGCCACGAGTGCCGCGGCAAGCGCCTTGGCCACGAACGGCGTGCGCGGGTGGCGGGTGCAGAACCACAGCGTAACCACCTCGCCCTTGAGCCGACCAGCCCAGTCTCGAAGACGCCTCACGGTATCGGGACCGGTTGCCAGTCAAGCTCCTTACACGGCTTCGGCCCACATATCGTGGGTGCCGGCGCGCGTCAGACGAACCTTGGCGAACTGGCCGGGTTTGAGTCCGGCAGCGGGCGCAACGTGGACGACGCCGTCTATTTCGGGCGCATCGGCGCTGGAACGCGCCACCGCGCCATCGGCATTGACTTCGTCTACCAGCACGGTCAGCGTTTTCCCGATCTTGCGCTCGAGCCGGCTTGCGCTGATTTTTTCCTGCAGCTTCATGAAACGGGCGCGACGCGCTTCTTTCACTATCTCCGGGACGTGGCCAGGCAGGGCGTTGGCCGCGGCGCCCTCCACCGCTGAATAGGCGAAGCAGCCGACGCGGTCGAGCTGCGCTTCCTCGAGGAAGGCGAGCAGCTCTTCGAACTCGGCTTCCGTCTCGCCCGGAAAGCCGGCGATGAAAGTGCTGCGGAGGGTAATGTCCGGACAGATTTCCCGCCAGCTGCGGATGCGCGCGAGATTGTTCTCGGCGCTGGCCGGCCGCTTCATCAGCTTCAATATCCTGCGGCTCGCGTGCTGGAACGGAACATCCAGGTAGGGCAGCAGCCTGCCTTCCGCCATCAGCGGGATGACTTCGTCCACGTGCGGGTAGGGGTAGACGTAGTGCAGCCGCACCCATACGCCCAGGCTGCCCAGCGCGCGGGCAAGCTCGGTCATGCGCGTCTTGAGCGGCCGGCCGTTCCAGAAGCCGGTGCGGTATTTGACGTCCACGCCGTAGGCGCTGGTGTCCTGCGAGATGACGAGCAGCTCTTTTACGCCCGCCTT
>CAYYZZ010000086.1:0-9926 GCA_964476235.1 uncultured Streptomycetaceae bacterium
GCGAGTTCCTGTTCCTCAACCGCACCGACCTGCCGGACGAGGACGAGCAGTTCGAGGCCTACCGCAAGGTCGCCGTGGAAATGGACGGCATGCCGGTCACCATCCGCACCTACGACCTCGGCGCCGACAAGAGCGACGACCAGGAGCGAGTCACCGCCAACCCGGCGATGGGACTGCGCGCGATCCGGCTGTGCCTCACCGAGCCGCGGCGCTTCATCACGCAACTGCGCGCCCTGCTGCGCGCATCATGCCACGGCAAGATCAACATCCTGATCCCGATGCTCGCCAGCGCGACCGAGATCGACCAGACGCTCGCGCTGATCCAGCAGGCGAAGCAGGGCCTCGACGAGGAGGGCGTACCCTACGACCGCGGCATCAAGGTCGGCGGCATGATCGAGGTGCCGGCGGCGGCGCTCGCGCTCGGCATGTTCATCCGCAAGCTCGATTTCCTCTCGATCGGCACCAACGACCTCATCCAGTACACGCTCGCGATCGACCGCACCGACGACACGGTGGCGCATCTCTACGATCCCCTGCACCCGGCGGTGCTCAACCTGATCGCCGGCATCATCAGGACCGCGGACAAGGCCAAGATGCCGGTGGCGCTGTGTGGGGAGATGGCCGGCGACACCGCGTTGACGCGGTTGCTGCTCGCGTTCGGGCTGCGGCAGTACTCGATGCACATCGCGCACCTGCTCGACGTCAAGCAGATCATCCTCAAGTCGGACTACGCCCGGTTGAAGCCGCTCGCGGGAAAAATGCTGCGCGCCAGCGACCCCGGCAAGCTCCAGGCGCTGCTTGAAAAGCTAAACAACAATTAAACCTTAAGAATGACGGACTGGCCGGTGTCGAGCACGACGAAAGGCACGCCGTTCTTTTCGCAGAACCGGTCCCAGGCGCGGCGCGCCCCGGGAAACAGCAGCGACCCGTAGTCGTCGCACACGATCACGCCGCCCGGGTTCAGGCGCGGGAAGAAATACTCCAGGCAGTCGCGGGTGGGCTCGTGGAGATCGACGTCGATATGGACGAAGGCCCACCGCGTATCGGGCAACTGCTGGAACACGCCGGGGATCCACCCCTGGTGCACGTTCACCTTTGGAAAATCGCGCATCGACTGCCTGACCGCGTCCACCGGCGCGGACAGCGCGCCCTGCGGAACGGTCGTGCGCACGATGGAGCCATCCTTGCCGCGGGCGTCGAAGTAGTCCTCGTCGGAAGGCTGGCTGATGCCTTCAAAGCTGTCGATGAGATGCAACCCCTCGCCGGCATAGCCCGGGATTCGGGTTTTCGCCGCGCGGCACAGGAACAGCGCGCTCGTGCCCCTGAACACGCCGCACTCGGCGAATTCGCCCCCAACCGTCATCGCATGCAGGAAATAACGGGCCAGGAAGTACGAAGCGAGCGGACGGTGCAATGCCTTGAGCGGCGGCACCTTCGAATCCGAGTCGACCAGGCAGCGATCCGAAAGGGTGCGCAGATCGTGCTCGCCGATGCGCATGTCCCCGAGCGCGATCTCGAGATGCCGATCCAGCGGCGCGCCCGCGTGCGCGCTGGCCGTCCGGCTCCGGGCCTCGTTGGGGTACTGCTCCCGCTCGGGTTGCCGCGCGGAGGCGTCGTTCCGCCGTCCGCCGAAAATATCCTTGAGCACGCGCAATAGCACGGGGCGATTCCAGAAGTCGATAATGACCGCAGGCATGATAGCACCCGGTGCCGCGCCCGGCGCCGGTGCGGGTGGCGATTTGACAATCCCCGGCGGGGCGGGTAACGTTCCTCCCGCTTTCAGCCGCGCCGATTTGATATTCAGCTTGCGGGCGCGTTACAAATCCGGCTAAAGAGAAAACATTCCAGTTTTTTCCGACCCGGTCAGCGCAAGCTCGCCGGGTTTTTTGCGTTTGGGAACATGGATACGAGCGTCGCATCGAAATCGGTCGGCGTTGTCACGCCGCAGACCGCGAGATTCACCGAGCCCCTCCGCTTGAGAAGCGGGGCGGTGATGGATGCGTACGACCTCGTCTACGAGACCTACGGCCGGCTGAACGCCGACCGCTCCAACGCGGTGCTGGTATGCCACGCGCTGAACGCAGCCCACCACGTCGCGGGCCACTACGCCGACGACCCCGGTAACACAGGCTGGTGGGACAACATGATCGGCCCGGGCAAGCCGGTGGACACCGACCGCTACTTCGTCGTGGGGGTGAACAACCTGGGCGGCTGTCATGGCTCGACCGGCCCGCAAAGCATCAACCCGAAAACCGGCAAGCCGTGGGGCGCGGATTTCCCGGTGGTGACGGTCGAGGACTGGGTCGCGACTCAGGCCCGGCTGGCCGATCATCTCGGCATCCGCCGCTTTGCGGCGGTAATGGGCGGCAGCCTCGGCGCGATGCAGGCGCTCGCCTGGACTTACATCCATCCCGAGCGCGCGGGCCACGCGCTAGTGATTGCCTGCGCGCCCAACCTGTCGGCGCAGAACATCGCCTTCAACGAGGTCGCGCGCCAGGCGATCATCGCCGACCCGGATTTTCACGGCGGGCACTATTACGAGCACAACACGCGCCCGACGCGGGGGCTGCGCGTGGCGCGCATGGTCGGGCACATCACTTACCTGTCGGACGACGACATGGCGAGCAAGTTCGGCCGGCAATTGAAGAACGGGAAACTCGGCTACTCGTTCGAGCCCGAGTTCGAGATCGAGTCCTACCTGCGCCACCAGGGAGGCAAGTTCTCGGATTACTTCGACGCCAATACCTACCTTCGCATCACCAAGGCGCTCGATTACTTCGATCCGGCGCTCGATCATGGCGGCAGCCTCACGAAGGCGCTCGCGCCCGCGCGGGCGAACTTCCTGGTGATCTCGTTCACCACCGATTGGCGGTTCTCGCCGGCGCGCTCGCGCGAGATCGTGAAGGCACTGCTCGACAACCGGCGCGACGTCACCTATGCCGAGATCAACGCGCCGCACGGACACGATGCCTTCCTGCTCGAAGACGCGCGCTACCACCGGCTGGTCGCGGCCTATTTCGACCGCATCGAGAGGGAGCCGGGCTGATGCGCACGAACGGCAACAGCTTTCAGCGCGCGGATTTCGACGCCATCGCCGAATGGATACGGCCCGGCTCGCAGGTGCTCGACCTGGGTTGCGGCGACGGCGTGCTGCTCAAGTATCTCAAGGGCGCGCGCGGCGTCTCGGGCTACGGCGTGGAGATCGACGACGCCAACGTGCTGGGCTGCGTGACGAACGGCATCAACGTGATCCAGAGCGACCTCGAGCGCGGGCTGTCCGAGTTCGAGAGCCGCTCGTTCGATTACGTGGTCCTGTCGCAGACCCTGCAGGCCATGATGAACGGCGAGCGCATCATAGGCGACATGCTGCGCGTCGGGCGCGAGGGTATCGTCACCTTCCCCAATTTCGGCTACTGGAAGAACCGGCTGCAGGTGTTCGGCGGCCACATGCCGGTATCGGACAACCTGCCCTACCAGTGGCACGACACGCCCAACGTGCACCTGTGCACGATCTCGGACTTCGAGGATTTCTGTGGAAGCCACGGCGTGAAGATCCTGGAGCGCAAGGTGCTCACGGGCGGCAGGCCAGTCGCCGTGCTGCCGAACCTGCTCGGCAGCCTCGCGGTCTACCGCTTCCAGCGCGCATCAAATTAGCCGCCAAGACGCCAAGGCGCAAAGAAATTCAATGATTAAAGCTGAACCGCTGAGGACGCAGAAAAAGCCTCAGAACGAGAATCGAACCGCCAAGCGCGCCAAGAACGCCAAGGAATAAATAGTATCCGGAACACCCACCCTTCGCGAATCTCACAGGTTGGTCCGGCACCGGTTGAAGCCGCAATAACGCGCTACACCCGGCATATCACGTGGCGCGCGGGCGGGTTTCGTCATCCGCAAACCGCACAATCCAGCGCAGCAGCAGCAAGCCGGGGATCGCGATCAGCGTGCACATCAGGAAGAACCCGGGCCAGCCCAGCCACTCGGCAAACCAGCCGGTCGGCGCGGAGGCAAAAACGCGCGGCACTCCCATCAGGCTGGAGAGCAGCGCGTACTGCGTCGCGGTGAAGCGCCGGTCGGTGAGCGACGCCATGAAACCAACGAACGCCGCGGTGCCCAGGCCGGCGGTGAAGTTCTCGATCGCGACCACCGTCGCCAGCGCCGCGGCCGTGGGCTCGACTCCCGCCAGCACCACGAAACCCAGTGTCGAGAGCATCTGTCCCAGGCCGAACAGCCACAACGCCTGTCGCATCCCGATGCGCAGGATCCAGACGCCGCCGAGCGTGCCGCCGGCGATCGTGGCCCAGAAACCGAACAGCTTCACCACGGCGCCGATTTCGGCCTCGCTGTAACCGCGCTCCAGATAAAACGGCGTGGTCATGCTCGAGGCCATGGTGTCTCCCAGCTTGTAGAGCAGGATGAAAGCGAGCGCGAGCCACGCGCCGTCACGCGTGAAGTAATCGCGGAATGGCAGGAACACCGCCTCCACCAGTGTCGTGGGACGCCCCGCGGGCAGCAGCGGCTCCGGCGCCAGCAGCGTCACCACGATGCAGGCGGCCATGACAACAGCCATCAACTGGTACATCGTCTCGTACGAATAACTGCCGGCGAGTATCAGCCCGCCGGCGCCCGCCGCGAGCAGGCCGATGCGGTAACCGTTGACGTACATGGCGGAGCCGAGACCGAGCTCGACGTCGGCCAGGCTCTCGCGCCGGTAGGCATCGACCACGATGTCCTGCGACGCGGAAAAAAATGCGACCAGCAGCGCGGCGGCCGACACCGGCAACAGTTCGCCTGGCGAGGGATGCGCGAAACTCAACGCGAACAGGGCCGCCGCCAGCACGACCTGCATGACCAGCAGCCAGCCGCGACGGCGGCCGAGCAGCGGCGGCAGGTAGCGGTCGAACAACGGCGCCCACAGGAACTTCAGCGTGTAAGGCAATCCAACCAGGGCAAACAGGCCGATGCTGGTGAGATCGATGCCGCTGCGTTTCAGCCACGCCTGCAGCACCGATCCCGTCAGCAGAAGCGGCAGGCCGGAGGCGAAGCCCATCAACAGCGCGAACAGCATGCGGCCGCTGAAAATCGCCGCCAGCGTATCCCGCCAGGGTGGCTTCGTGATTGCAGCAGGAGTGCGCGGCCCGGCCATCAAATCTTGAAATCGTAGTCTATGGTGAGCGGCGCGTGGTCGGAGAAGCGCTGCGCCTTGTAGATCGCCGCGCGCTTCGCGGTGGCGGCGAGCTTTGGCGTGGCGATGTGGTAATCGATGCGCCACCCTACGTTCTTCGCCCACGCCTGCCCGCGGTTCGACCACCAGGTGTACTGATCGGGACGGGGGTCGACGCGGCGGAACACGTCCACCCAGCCGAGCTCGTCGAACATCCGCGTCAGCCACTCGCGCTCCACCGGCAGGAAACCCGAATTCTTCTGGTTGGAGCGCCAGTTCCTGAGGTCGATCTCCTTGTGCGCGATGTTCCAGTCGCCGCACAGCAGGATCTCGCGCCCTTCGGCCGCGAGCTTCTTCAGATGCGGGAAAAAATGGTCCATGAAACGGAACTTGGCCTGCTGGCGGTGCTCCCCGCTCGACCCCGAGGGCAGGTACACCGAGATCACGGAGAGCGGCCCGAAATCCGCCCGAAGATAGCGCCCCTCGGCATCGGCCTCGCGATTGCCGACGCCCTCCACCACCCGGTCCGGCTCGCGCCGGCAGTAGAGCCCGACCCCGCTGTAGCCCTTCTTCTCCGCGAGGTGAAAGTAGCCGCGGAAGCCGCCCGGCGCGCGCATGCGCTCATCCAGATCGGCCGCCTGCGCCTTCAGTTCCTGCACGCACACCACGTCCGCCCGGGTGCGCGTCAGCCACGGCAGGAAGTCCTTGCGCGCGGCGGAGCGGATGCCGTTCAGGTTAAGCGTTATAATTTTCATCGTTAGGTCCGGAGCGGTTGGCTCGACGCCCGTTCGACCGGACGCGCCATCAGCGCGCCGGTCAACGCGCCCGGGTCAGGCGAAATCCCCAAACAAAATATGGCGACCGACTTCAGACAAGAGTTCATCCGCTTCACGATCAACCAGAAAGTGCTGCGCTTCGGCGAATTCAAGACCAAGGCGGGGCGCCTGTCGCCATATTTTTTCAATGCCGGCCTGTTCTACGACGGCGCAGCGCTAAAGCAGCTGGCCCAATTCTACGCGAAAGCCATACTCGAGGCGGGCGTCGAGTTCGACATGCTCTTCGGGCCGGCCTACAAGGGCATACCGCTGGTGGCGGCGGTCTCCATGGCGCTGGCCGACGCCGGGCATAACACCCGCTACAGCTTCAACCGCAAGGAGGCCAAGGACCATGGCGAGGGCGGGTCAGTGATCGGCGCACCGTTATCGGGCAAGGTCCTGATCGTGGACGACGTGATCTCTGCCGGCACCTCGGTGCGAGAGTCTGTCAACCAGATCCGGGCCTCGAACGCTATACCCTGCGGGGTGGCGATCGCGCTCGACCGCATGGAGCGCGGCAGCGGGACGCTGTCCGCGGTGCAGGAAGTGCGGGCGAGCTATAATATTCCGGTCGTCAGCATTGCCACGCTGGATGATTTGATGCGGTATCTCGAGGCCGATCCGCAGCTCTCGCAGCATTTCGCGGCGGTCGGCCGTTATCGCGAACAATATGGAGTCTCGGCCCATGCTTAAGACAAATCGCTTGTTTCTTGCCGCAGTGCTCGCAACGGCATTGGCGGCCCTCGTTGCCGGCGGAGCGCTGGCCCAATCCAAAGGCGGCAAGATCGTCTGCTGGAAGGACAAGTCGGGCAAGACCATCGGCTGCGGCGACAAGGTGCCGCCTGAATACCAGGACAACGCCACCAAGGAGCTCGACAAGGGCGGGATAACGCGCAGGACCACTGAAACTGCCGAAGAGCGCGCCAAGCGCGAAGCCCAGGAGAAAGCACAGGCATCACAGAAAGCCGAAGAGAAGAAACGGATCGCGGAGCAGCAGCGACAGGATACCGCGTTGATCAATACCTTCAGCAACGAGAAGGAAATCGACCTGAAGCGCGACCGCGATTTCCAGGTGGTGGACGGCCAGCTCACCCAGTTGCAGGTATCGCACAAGAATGCAGTGGACCACAGCGCAGACGTGAAAGGCCGGATGGATGCGGCCGCGAAGAGCGGCAAGCCCGCGACAGACGCCCAGAAGGAAGACATGGCCCGCGCCGAGGCCGACAAGGCCAAGACCGAGCAGAACATCGCCGCCAGGGAAAAAGAGAAGGAAGACATCCGCAAGCGCTACGCCGATATGAAGCAGCGCTACATCATGCTGAAGGGCGGCGGCACGCCCGCTCCCGCACCGACGACGGCGGCCGCGCCCGCGAAAAAATGAAGCGTGACTGGTGACTCGTGACTGGTGACTAGAGTAAAAAGCCCCTCGAATCACGACTCACGAATCACGACCCACGCTCTCGACGCAAGCTAGCTCGCTAGCTTGCGTTTCAGTATCTCGCTCACCTGCTGGGGATTGGCCTTGCCTTTGCTGAGCTTCATCGCCTGCCCCACCAGCGAGTTGAAAGCTTTCTCTTTCCCGCCCTTGTAGTCCGCCACCTGCTGCGCGTTCGCGGCGATCACCTGGTCGCAGATTTCCTCCAGCGCGGCGCTGTCGGAAATCTGTATCAAACCCCGCTTCTTGATGATCGAATCGGGATCACCCTCGCCAGCCAGCATTGCATCGAACACCGTCTTGGCAATCTTGTGGCTGATGGTCCCATCCAGGATTCGTGCGACCAAGGTCGCTAGATGCAAGGGTGGAAATTGCTCTACTGTTAGCTCCAAACGATTCATCACTGCTCCAATCTCTACCATTGCCCAGTTGGCGCCCTGAACCCTTGCTA
Source organism: uncultured Streptomycetaceae bacterium (assembly GCA_964476235.1). Lineage (GTDB taxonomy): Bacteria > Pseudomonadota > Gammaproteobacteria > Burkholderiales > SG8-41 > SG8-41. The sequence goes on from CAYYZZ010000086.1 coordinate 7,863, forward strand.
TACGATCAATATTGGCCGTGAGCGCCAAGAGGTGCTTCCAGAATGCGTCGAAATGCTCTGCTCTGACTCGATCTTGCGTAAGAACATGGACCATTTCCTCGGTAAATTCATATTCTCCGACGAAGCGCTGACGCAATTTGTCTGGTAATTCCGGCATCTCTATTTTTATTTTCCCGATCCACGATTCGGCAATTTCCAGCGGTAAGAGGTCCGGATCGGGAAAATAACGGTAGTCGTGCGCGTCCTCCTTGGTTCGCATGGCGCGCGTCTCGCCCGTATCCGGATCGAACAGCACGGTGGCCTGCTCGATCTTGCCGCCGCTCTCCAGCGTCTCGATCTGCCACTGCGTCTCGTATTCAATCGCCTGTTGCAGGAAGCGGAAGGAATTGAGGTTCTTGATCTCGCGGCGCGTCCCCAGTTTGTCCGATCCCGCGGGTCGCACCGACACGTTGGCGTCGCAGCGGAACGAGCCTTCCTGCATGTTGCCGTCGCAGATGCCAATCCAGCGTACCAGCGCGTGCAGCGACTTGGCGTACGCCACCGCTTCCTGCGCCGAGCGCATGTCGGGCTCGGAGACGATCTCAAGCAGCGGCGTGCCCGCGCGATTCAGGTCGATGCCCGTGAAATCGTGGAAGCCTTCGTGCAGCGACTTGCCGGCGTCCTCCTCGAGGTGTGCGCGGGTTAGTCGAACTATTTTCTCCTTGCCCTCTACATAAATGCCGATCGTGCCACCTTGGACGATCGGCATTTCGTACTGGCTGATCTGGTAGCCCTTGGGGAGGTCGGGGTAGAAATAATTCTTGCGCGCGAAGATCGAGCGGCGGTTGATATTGGCGCCGACCGCCAGTCCGAAGCGCACCGCTTTCGCGACTGCTTCCCTGTTCAAAACCGGCAACACGCCCGGCAGGGCGATGTCCACCGCGCACGCTTGCGTGTTCGGCCCCGCGCCGAACGCCGTCGAAGCCCCCGAGAAAATCTTCGACTTCGTCGAGAGCTGGGCATGCGTTTCAAGCCCGATTACGACTTCCCACTTCATGAACAAAACCTAATTAGCCGCCAAGACGCCATGACACCAAGGAATCCCCATAAACACAAAAAATAAAGCAATAAACCCCAACGCTGCAAATCCTGTGCCAATCACTTTCGGTTTCTTGGAATTCAATATTGCATCTCGCTTCTTCTTGGCGTCTTGGCGCCTTGGCGGCTAATTTATTTCTATCCCTTGCGGAGCGCGCGCATGCCAATCGGTCGCGAGCTGGTACTGGTGCGCGACGCCCAGCATCTTCGCTTCCGCGAAGTAGTTGCCGATGACCTGCAACCCGACCGGCAGCCCATTCTCATCGAAGCCGCATGGAATGGACATTCCCGGGAGCCCCGCGAGGTTCGCCGGGATGGTGTAGATGTCGTTGAGATACATCTGCACCGGGTCGTTCACCTTCTCGCCAAGCTTGAACGCGGTGGTGGGGCTGGTCGGCCCCAGGATCACGTCGCAGCGCTTGAACGCCTCCACGAAGTCGCGCGCGACCAGCCGGCGCACCTTCTGCGCCTGGATGTAGTAGGCGTCGTAGTAGCCGTGCGACAGCACGTAGGTGCCGATCAGGATGCGCCGCTTCACCTCGGGGCCGAACCCCTGCCCCCGCGTCTTCTTGTATAGGTCGTTCAAGTCGGAGTACTCCGGCGCGCGGTAGCCGTAGCGCACGCCGTCGTAGCGCGCGAGGTTGCTCGAGGCTTCCGCCGGCGCGAGCACGTAGTAGACCGGCACCGAAAGTTTCATGCTGGGCAGGCTCACCTCGACCGTTTCGCACCCGAGCTTGCGGTACTCCGCGATAGCCGCTTCCACCGCCTTCATCACGCCGGCCGCGGCGCCCGCGGCGAAGAACTCCTTCGGCAGCCCGATCTTCATGCCCTTGATCGAAGCGCCAAGCGCGCGCGTGTAGTCCTCCCGCTCGCGTTCCAGCGAAGTCGAGTCGCGCGCATCGAAACCGGCCATCACGTTCATGAGCAGCGCGAGGTCTTCCGCGGTGCGCGCCATCGGTCCGCCCTGGTCGAGGCTGGAGGCGAACG
>CAYYZZ010000087.1:0-9882 GCA_964476235.1 uncultured Streptomycetaceae bacterium
CGATCACCAAGGTGGAGGACTTCAAAGGCCTCAAGTTCCGCACCGTGGGCATCTCGATTGACGTGTTCACCGGACTCGGCGCGGCGGTGAACGCGCTGCCCGGCGGCGAGATCGTGCCCGCCATGGACCGCGGATTGCTGGATGCGGCCGAGTTCAACAACGCGAGTTCCGACCGCCTCCTCGGCTTCCCGGATGTGTCGAAGGTCTGCATGCTGCAGAGCTACCACCAGAACGCCGAGCAGTTCGAGATCACGTTCAACAAAACGAAGTTCGACGCGCTGCCCGCGAAGATAAAGGCGATCATCGACAATGCCGTGGAAGCCGCTTCCGCCGACATGTCGTGGAAGGCGATCCACCGCTACTCGCAGGACTACATCGAGATGCAGCAGAAGCAGAACGTCAAGTTCTACAAGACGCCGGACTCGGTCCTGCAACGGCAGCTCGTCGTCTACGACCAGGCCGCCGCCAAGCGGAAGGACAATCCGATCTTCCGCGAGGTCGAGGAATCGCAGAGGAAATTCGCCGAGCGGTCGGTGCGCTGGTTCCTCGACACGCAGGTCAGCTCGCGCATGGCCTACAACCATTACTTCGGCAAGGCCAAGCCCGCAGGCAAGGCGGCGGAGAAGAAGAAGGCCTGACGCGCAAGGTGCCCTGAAAGCAAGAACACCATCCGGCGACCCCGGATGGTGTTTTTTTATGCGAGGCCCGGGCGGCACGACGGGCATGGCACAATAGGCGAGACCCGCCCGCTACGGAGATTTCCCAATGCAGAAAACCCTGCTCTTCGTCGACAAGGTCAGCACCTGGGTCGGCCAGGCGTTTTCCTTCTGCATCGTGCTGCTCACGTTGCAAGTCACGTGGGAGGTGTTCTCACGCTATATGCTCGATGCGCCGCACGCGTGGGCCTTCGACGTGATGATCATGTTCTACGGGACGCTGTTCATGATGGCCGGCGCCTACACGCTGTCGAAGAACGGCCACGTGCGCGGGGACGTGCTCTACGGCTTCTTCAGGCCGCGCACCCAGGCGACGATCGACCTCACCCTCTATATCGTTTTCTTCATTCCCGGCGTGTTCGCGCTGACCTACGCGGGCTACTATTACGCCGCCGATTCGTGGCGGATCAACGAGCACTCGAACATTACCTACGAAGGTCCGCCGTATTACCCATTCAAGACGGTCATCCCGCTCGCCGGGGCGATCCTGCTGGCGCAGGGCATCGTCGAGATCGTCCGCTGCATTGTCTGCCTCAAGCAGGGCGAGTGGCCTTCGCGCCAGGTGGACGTCGAGGAAGTGGACGTGGAGAAGCTCAAGGAGATGGTCCACGTCAAGGACGAGGACATCCAGAAACTGGATGAGTTCGTCGTGAAGCAGGAAACGCACCGGTGAAGATGAGAAAGGAGCTCTGGTTCGGCTTCTCACTGATGGCGATCATCCTGATCGCCATCCTGGTGCTGATGCCGTGGAGCAACCTCACCAACGGCCACATCGGGCTGCTGATGCTCGCGCTGATCGTGGTGACGATCATGCTCGGATTCCCCACGGCCTTCACGCTGATGGGCATGGGCGTGTTCTTCGCCTGGCTCTTCTATCGCGGCGTCAACCCGGCGCTCGCCGTCCAGCAGGTGCTCGACCTGTTCGTGCAGCGCACCTATGGGGTGATGTCGAACGACGTGCTGATCGCGATCCCGCTGTTCCTGTTCATGGGCTATCTCGTCGAGCGGGCGCAGCTCATAGACCGGCTGTTCAAAAGCCTGCATCTCGCCACGTCGCGCGTGCCCGGCTCGCTCGCGGTGGCGACCATCGTCACCTGCGCCATCTTTGCCACCGCGACTGGCATCGTCGGTGCAGTGGTCACGCTGATGGGGCTCCTCGCGTTCCCGGCAATGCTCAAGGCGGGGTACAACGTCAAGATTGCGGCGGGCGCGGTCACCGCTGGCGGCTGCCTCGGCATCCTGATTCCACCCTCGGTGCTGTTGATCGTCTACGGCGCGACCGCAGGCGTGTCGGTGGTGCAGCTCTACGCCGGCGCTTTCTTGCCCGGCATGATGCTCGCGGGGCTCTACATCGGCTACGTCATCGTGCTCGCGAAGTGGAAGCCCGCGCTGATGCCGCCGCTGGCTGAAAGCGAGCAACGCGTCCCGCTTCCGCCCCTCGCGCGGACGCTGGCACAGTATGGCGGCAGCGTTCTGGGAGCCCTGTGGCGGGGCATTACCGGGCGTGGTGGAGCCGGCGTTGCGAAGCATGCCGCGCTCGGGCAGCTGTTCGTCACGCTGTTGCCGCTGATTTTCATCGTCGCGGTGCTGGGTCTCACCTATCGTTCGGCGACTGCGCCGGAAGTCGAGGCCAGCGTGGCGGGCCTGATCCAGGCGGGCGGGGAAACCGCCGCGGCGGCGACCTCGCAGGAGCAGGAAACCAGCCTCATCGGCCAGCCGGAGCCGGAAAAGACGGAGACCGGAGTCAAGGAACCGCCGGCAGAAGCGCCGAAGGAGCTCGGTGTCCCGCCGGCGGCGGATGCGCCCCAATCGGGGAGTACCCAGGAGCCGGTATCCGCAGAGAAACCGGCCGAAGCAACGTCGGCACCGGCTGCAGCCGGTGCCACCAAGCAAGAACGGCTCCCGGTTCCTGCCTGGTTCTGGATCGTGCTCGTCATCGGTATCGCCACCATCGGGTTAATCTACTGGCTCTGGAACTGGGAGCGGCTCGAGGTATTCAAGATGCTGTTGACTTCCTTCTTCCCGCTCGCGCTGTTGATCCTCGCGGTGCTGGGTTCCATCGTGTTCGGGCTGGCGACCCCCGCCGAGGCGGCGGCGGTCGGTGCGTTCGGCGCATTTTTCCTGGCGGCGATCTACCGCTATATCGCGCGTTTGCGGGGGGGGTCGGGAGGCCCATTTTCCAGGGCCGTCATCGGCGGCACGCTGAGGGAATTCGGGACGGTCATCAAGGAGTCCTCGTTCCTCACCGCCAGGACGAGCGCGATGGTGTGCTGGCTGTTCGTCGGCTCCGGGATCTTCTCGGCGGCGTTTGCGCTGCTCGGCGGCCAGGATGTCATCGAGAAGTGGGTGCTCTCGATGGACCTCACGCCGCTGCAGTTCATGATTCTCGCCCAGTTCATCATCTTCATCCTCGGCTGGCCGCTCGAGTGGACCGAGATCATCATCATCTTCATGCCGATCTTCATCCCGCTGCTGCCGCACTTCAACATAGACCCGCTGTTCTTCGGGTTGCTGGTTGCGCTCAACCTCCAGACCGCGTTCCTGTCGCCGCCGGTCGCAATGGCGGCGTTCTACCTCAAAGGCGTGTCGCCGCCGCACGTGACGCTGAACCAGATCTTCGCCGGCATGATGCCGTATATGGCGATCCAGGTGGTCGCGCTTATCCTGCTCTATACGTTCCCGCAGATCGGGCTCTGGCTGCCGCACACGCTCTACAAATAACGCCAACACCGGACGCGTTGCGCCGGGTTGGCTGCGTGTGTTCGAACGGACAAATTGATTGCCGTTCAACGCACGCGGTTCATCCAGTAAATCCACCTCCACGGCCCCGGCTTTTCCTCCGCACAGGACCTCTTTGAACGGCGAATCGAAAACACCGTCCTCGCACCTGCGCTGGGCAGTGTTCGGGCTCGCGGCCGCCGCGTTCTGGCTTTCCTTTTTTCATCGCGTCGCGCCCGCCGCGATCGCGGTCGAGCTTCAGCACGCGTTCGGCATCGGCGGGGCGATGCTCGGCACGCTGGCTGCGACCTACTACGTGATCTACACGGTGATGCAGGTGCCGACCGGCGTACTGAACGACACGGTGGGTCCGCGCCGTGTGCTGGCCGCGGGTTGCCTGGTCGCGGGGGCGGGCTCCCTCCTGTTCGGCGCGGCGGAGACGGTGACGGCGGCCGTGGTCGGGCGGACCCTGGCTGGCCTGGGCGTGTCGGTTGCCTTCGTGTCCATGCTGAAGCTCACCGCGGATTGGTTCCCCGAGCGCCGTTTTGCCACCATGACGGGCATCGGCGCCATGATCGGCCTCACCGGCGCGCTCGCCGCCGCCACGCCGCTTGCGTGGATAGCGAAGCTCGTCTCCTGGCGCACGGTGTTCACCGCGGCGGGTGTCGCGTCGTTGCTGCTGGCTGTCGCAATCTGGCTGGTCGTCAGGGATCATCCACACGGCGCAGCAGCCGTCACGCCGCGCGCGCCCGCCGCGCGCGACGGGACGCGCTGGCGCGAAGGCTTGATGCTGGTCGCGCGTAACCGGGCGACCTGGCCGTGCTTTTGGTTCGGCTTCGGCATGTCCGGCAGCTACATGACCTTCGTCGGCCTGTGGGGAGTGCCTTATCTCGTGCACGGCTACGGCCTGTCGGTGGTGGAAGCCACGCAGCATACGAGCCTGATACTGGTTTGTCTCGCGGCTTCCCAGGGCGCCATCGGCGCGCTATCCGACCGCATCGGGCGCCGCCGCCCCCTGATCCTGGCCTCGGCACTGGCGTACCTCGCCTGCTGGATCGCGTGGCTGACCGGCGCCGCGGCGATACCCGGCGCAAGCTACGCGATCAGCATCGTGATGGGACTCAGCGTCTGCGGCATGACGCTGTCGTGGGCGTGCGCCAAGGAGCTGAATCCCCCGAACTACTCGGGGATCGCGATCAGCGTGGTCAACACCAGCGGATTTCTCGCGGTCGGGCTGCTGCAGCCGCTGGTGGGCTGGCTGCTCGATCGTGCCGCCGCCGGCGCCGCCTATACCGGCGCTCACTACACTCCCGGGATCGCGCTGCTCACGGTTTTCGCGGGCATCGCGCTGGCGGGCGCGCTGTTTATCCGGGAGACCCGCTGCCGTAATATCTGGACTGAAATCCATACTCGGAGGCCGTTTCCAGATGCCTGAAACGGCCCCTCACGTAAGAGTATGAGGGGAGTATCCCCTCATATCGTTACTGACTCTAGAGAGTCGCATGAAACCGAAGATCCTGGTGACCCGAGAAGTATTCGACGAAACACTCGATTTCCTCGCGCAGCATTGCGAGGTCGAGTCCAACCAGCAGGACGCCGCCTTCACCCCCGATACGCTGGCGCAGAAGCTCGCCGACCGGGAGGGCGTGATGTGCGCGCTGACCGACCGCATCGACGCGCAACTTCTCGAGCGTTGCCCCCGGCTCAAGGCGGTGGCGAACATCGCGGTCGGCTACAACAACATCGATATCGCCGCCTGCACCGCGCGCGGCGTGATGGCGACGAATACCCCGGGCGTGCTGGACGACTCGACGGCGGATCTGGCGTGGGCGCTGATGCTCGGCGCGGCGCGGCGCCTGACGGAGCTCGAGCGCCGCGTGCGCGGCGGCGAGTGGAAGGGCTGGCGGTTGAAGCAGTGGCTCGGCGTGGACGTGCACCACGCCACGCTCGGCATCTTCGGCATGGGACGCATCGGGCAGGCGATCGCCCGGCGCGCCGCCGGATTCGAGATGAAAGTGCTGTACCACAATCGGAAGCGGGAAGCCGCCGCTCTGGAGCGGCGGCTTAATGCCACCTACGTTTCGAAGGAAGAACTCCTGAAACAATCCGATTTCGTGGTGCTGCAGGTGCCCTATTCGCCCGAGACGCACCACCTGATCGGCGCGAAGGAGCTGAAGCTCATGAAGCCGTCCGCGATCCTCGTCAACTCCACACGCGGGGGCGTGGTGGACGACGCGGCGCTCATCACGGCCTTGAAGGGCGGCGCCATCCGCGCGGCCGGGCTCGACGTCTTCGAGAACGAGCCCAGCCTCAACCCGGGATTCCTCGAGCTCGACAACGTGGTGTTGATGCCCCACATCGGCAGTTCCACCGAGGCGACCCGGCGCGCCATGGCGATGACCGCCGCCAGAAACCTGGTCGCCGCTCTTACGGGCAGCGCGCCGCCTAACCTGTTGAACCCTGAGGCCAGGCGCTGAAGCGCGCGTGGGGCGGCGGGAATCGCTCTGGCAATCCTTGAGTTGCGGCCAAAGTTAGACCCCGTCTAAGCCTGCGTGGCTGATGCCCGGGACGCTCGTGCTGTGGATAACTGGAGGGGCAACTGAAGCGGCTGCGCCTGTTCCCGGGCGCGCCAACGTGCAGGCATTGCGCCCACGACGCAGTGACGGCGCCGACTCACAGCAGTGAGCGGTGATTCTTGACCGGTAGCCTCCAGGCAAGAACCAGGAGCCGGCTTTATGGCGGTTGCGAATTTAGCTACACTGGGTTGGTAATGACGGGATGCCGGGGAGGCAGCGCAAGCCGAAGGAGGTGGCCATGAAGACCGTGACGCAGCTATTGGAGGCGAAAGGCGGGGCAATCCACTCGATCGCGCCCGATGCACGCGTGTTCGACGCGCTCAAGCTGATGGCCGAGAAGAACGTTGGGGCGCTGGTCGTACTTGAAAACGGAAAGCTGACCGGCATCTTTTCGGAGCGCGATTACGCGCGCAAGGTGATCCTGTACGGCAAGTCTTCGCACGACATCCTGGTACGCGAGATCATGACCGGGAAGGTTTACACCGTGCATCCCGGCCAGACGGTCGAGGAATGCATGGCGCTGATGACCGTGAAGCGCATCCGGCACCTGCCCGTCACCGACGGCGAGCGGCTGGTCGGCGTGCTCTCGATCGGCGACCTGGTGAAGGAAGTCATCGCCGAGCAGGAACAGACGATCAAGCAGCTGGAAAGCTACATACACCGCTGAACCGCCAAGGCCCCGAAACTCCACGAAAACGAAGGACAGGGTGAATTGACACGCGACAAGTACGACACGATGTCGCCGCGCCTTGGCGGTTAATCAAAATTCATTGCAAATGAATTTTGGGGCGATCATCATCGGCGACGAGATACTCTCCGGCAAGCGCAAGGACGGGCATCTCGCCAAGACCATCGAGACGCTCGGCGCGCGCGGGCTCCAGCTCGCCTGGGCCCATTATCTGGGAGATGACCCGGAACTCATCACGGCCGCGTTGAAGCGCACGTTCGCGGGCGAGGACGCGGTGGTGTTCAGCTTCGGCGGCATCGGCGCGACGCCGGACGACCACACCCGCCTGTGCGCGGCGCGGGCGGCGGGCGTGTCCCTGAAGCTGCACCCCCACGCCGAGGCCGAAATCCGGGCGCGTTTCGTGGCCGACCCCAAGGGCGTCACGCCCCAACGGCTCATAATGGGCGAATTCCCGGAGGGCTCCGAGATCATTCCCAATCCCTACAATCGCATCCCGGGTTTCAGTTACCGGAGCCACTATTTCCTGCCGGGATTTCCCGAAATGGCCTGGCCGATGATGGCCTGGGTGCTGGACACGCATTACGCGCACCTGTTCGCGCCCGGGAGCGTCGCCGAATCCTCGATCATCGTGCGCGAGGCGGGCGAGAGCCAGTTGATCGAACTGATGAAAGACTGCCAGGCGCGCTACCGGCGCATCAAGGTGTTCAGCCTGCCGAAAGTGCAGCCCGAGCGCTATATCGAGCTCGGCGTGCGCGGTGATCCCGGGGAAGTCACGCCCGCCATCGCGGCGCTGAAGCAGGGCGTAAGCCAGCTCGGCTTTCCGTGGAGCGACGCGCCTCGCTAGTCAGGCCAGGGCGTACAAATAAAAAGCCCCGGTCACCCGGGGCTTTTTTGTTGCTTGCGCCTGACGGCGATTAGGCCTTCTTCGCCTTCTTCGCGCCGTTCACCGCTTGCTTGGCGACCGCCTCGATGTTCGACTGGGTCGCATCCGAGAACTGCTTGGCAACCTTAGACATGTTGTCATAGGCGGAATTCACCGCGGCGATGCCCGACTTGAACGCGGCAATGCCGACTTCGGAGCCCGCAGGGGCGGTCTTGACCATCTTGTCGAGCGTCGTCACGACCTGCTTGTTGAACTCGGCGATTTGCTCTTCGACGAGCTTGCCGAATTCGGCCTGGGTGGCCGTGGTCACGTCGTAAACGCTCTTCGCGTAGGCGGTCGCCTTCTCGATGGAGGGCTGCGCCAGGCCGTCCTTCAGGGATGCCAGCTGCTGCAGGTCCTTGACCGACGCGATCGTCTTCGCGCTTTCGACGGTATCGGCGAAAGCGGTCTTGGCAGCCTTCAGCTGCAGGTCCAGAATGCGCTCGGCGCCTAGGAGTGCCACGCCGGCGAACTTCATTGCGACTTCCAGGTTGGCCTTGTTGATGGCCACCAACTGCTCAGGGGTCTGATACATTTAAATCTCCTTTAAAAACATCATGTTAATCAAAAGTCCGGCCATGTATGTTGCATCGCACAATTAAAATTATATGCTTTAAATCAGTGAAGTCAATGTGTTTAGAATAAAAAGTTATTGCACTGCAGTATGTCATTGAATCTAAGCGTGTAGTCACATCTGCCTTTGACTTCGGACCGGCAGCTTTATAGGATGCAGAAAATGTTTACAAATCAAGGAGAAGCACCGTGAGCACCCTTTTCGGCAAGATCATAAGGCGCGAGATCCCGGCCGACATCCTCTACGAGGACGAGCACTGCCTCGCGATCCCGGATATCAATCCCCAAGCGCCGACGCACGTGCTGGTCATCCCGAAGAAGGAGATCGCGACGCTCTCCGATGCCGGCGCGCAAGACCAGGCGCTGCTCGGGCATCTCATGCTGGCTGCGGGAAAAATCGCGCGTCAACTCGGCGTGGGCGATGCCTTCCGCGTCGTCGTCAACAACGGTGCGGAGGCCGGGCAGAGCGTGTTCCACCTCCACTTGCACATCCTCGCCGGGCGCAAGCTGCGCTGGCCGCCGGGGTGAACGCAACGATGAATGATGAATGATGAATGCGGAACGAAAACGACAAGGAGGGATGAATCATGAACCAGATGCGTGGCACGACAGCTTGTTTCACTGCTCTCGGCCTCGCGCTCACGGTTGGGAGCGCGATGGCGCAGACGTATCCGGCTAAGCCGGTACGGATCATCGTCCCGACGTCGCCGGGGGGCGGAAACGATTTCGTGGCCCGGCACGTGGGGCAGAAGCTCGGCGAGCGGTTGGGACAGCAGTTCATCGTGGAAAACCGGCCCGGCGGCGGTGGAAGTATCGGCACGGGCCAGGCGGCGAAAGCCGCGCCCGACGGCTACACGCTGTTGCTCGGCTTCGTGGGGCAGCTCGCGATGTATCCTCACGCGGAAAAAGTTACGTACGACCCGCTGAAGGATTTCATCGGGGTGAGCCTGCTCGCTTCCTCGTACCACATACTCGGGGTGCATCCCTCGCTGCCGGTGCGCTCGGTGAAGCAGTTGATCGCGCTCGCCAAGTCGCGCCCGGGCGAGCTCAATTACGCCTCCGGCAACATCTGGACCCCCACGCATCTCGTGCCCGAGCTGTTCAAGTCGGCGACGGGCGTCGACATCGCCCCCATCCAATACAAGGGGTCCGGGCCGGCGGCAATCGGGGTCCTTTCGGGGGAAGCGCAGGTGATCTTCGCCGGCGTCACGGCGCTGATGTCGCACGTGCGCTCGAAGCGGGTCGTGGCGCTGGCGGTAACGAGCCCCGCGCGCTCGCCGATCGCCCCGGAGGTGCCAACCCTGGTGGAACTGGGCGTGCGCGGCGTGGAGGCACCATCGTGGTATTCGATCGTGGCGCCGGCTGCAGCTCCGAAGGAGGCGGTAGCAAGGCTGCACGCCGAGATTGTCAACATCGCCGGTCTTCCCGATTATCGCGAACCACTCGAAAGGCAAGCGCTCGAACCGACCACGACCACGCCGGAGCAATTCGCTGTGTTTCTTCAGGGCGAGTACGACAAGTGGGGCAGGGTGATCAAGTCGCTCAAGCTGCAGTGAGGCGCCGGGGTGGTACCGGCAAGTTTGCAGTTTGCAGTAGGCAGTTTGCATGGAATAGTTGGCAGTTGACAGTGGGCAGCTGACAGTAACTTCGAACCAGTTGCTGCAAACTGCAAACTGACGGCTGCCAACT
>CAYYZZ010000088.1:0-5701 GCA_964476235.1 uncultured Streptomycetaceae bacterium
GCGGCGACGAGCGTGGCGGACATCGCGCTCTACCAGGGCGCCGACCGCGCCCAGCGGCTGATCGAGGGCGCGAAAAAAGAAGGGGGCGTTTCCGTCTATACCTCCGCCACGGTCGAGGACATGGCGATCCTGACGGCCGCGTTCGAGAAAAAACACGGCATCAAGGTCAACGTCTGGCGCGCGAGCTCGGAAGGCATCGTCCAGCGCGGCGTGGCGGAGATGCGCGGCGGGCGCAACGAGGCGGACATCTTCGAGACCAACGGCCCCGATATGGAGTCGCTGCACCGCGAAAAGGTGCTGCAGGAAGCGGTGTCGCCGCATTTCGCCGATCTCGTCCCCGGCGCGGTCGCGCCGCACCGCGAATGGGTCGGCGCGCGCATCAACATCTACGTGATGACCTACAACACGAAGCTCGTCAGGAAAGAAGACCTGCCGAAGAACTTCGAGGACCTGGCCCACCCCAGGTGGAAGGGCAAGCTCGGCATCGAGGCGAGCGACCCGGCGTGGTTCGCCATGGTCATCAACGATCTCGGGGAGGCGAAAGGGCTGAAAATCTTCCGCGACATCGTGACCGCCAACGGCATATCGGTGCGCAAGGGACACACCCTGCTCATCAACCTGGTGGTGGCGGGCGAAGTGCCGCTGGCGCTGACGACCTACCATTACAGGGCCGAGCAGATCAAGAAAGCCGGCGCGCCCGTTGACTGGTTCATCCTGCCGCCGGCGATCGCCCGCTTCCAGGGCATGGGGCTTGCCCGCCGCGCGCCGCACCCCCACGCCGCGATGCTGTTCTACGATTTCATGCTGACGGACGCGCAGGAACTCCTTGCGAAGCGCGATTTCACCGTTACGAGCCGGAAAATCGACTCTCCGGGGCAACAACTGCCCCTCAGGTTCGTCGATCCCAAGCTGGTGCTCGATGAGAGCGAAAAATGGGGTAAGCTATACACTGAAATCGTCACCAGACAGATGAAGTAATGGGATTCGGGTAACCGGGAGACCGCATGGGTACGGAGTCGCACTATCACAGCAAGAAGGACCGGGTGTTCGTCCGGGGCATCCAGGGGCATTACAACCTGAAGGAAGAGCTGGCCCGCCTGCGCTCGATGCCGCGGGTGGTCAAGGGCAAGAAAATCAAGTTCATCGACGGCCCGCAGACCTACAGCAAGCACTTCGTGGAGCCGGTGGACGGCATCACCCAGACCCTGCACATCCACCTCGAGGAATACGCGCCCGGCGGCGTGTCGCAGAAGCACGGGCATGTGAACGAAGCTGCGTTCTACATCCTCGACGGCACCGGCTACGAGATCCACGACGGCATCCGCTACGACTGGAAGGCGGGGGACGTCGCCATCGTGCACAACAACTGCGTGCACCAGCACAACAACGCCGACCCCAACAAGCCGGCGCGCGCGCTGGTGCTCAAGTCCAAGCCCATGTTCCTGTTCCTGAACATGCTGTTCCAGAAGACGGTCGTCCCGCGGCCGACGGAACCGGAGCCGGGCGGCGTGGGATTTGAGCCGCGCCACAACGAAGAAGACTACAACCATTGATCGCGGCCCGAACGGCAACGCGAACCGAAGGAGAAACGATATGGCCTGGGGCGAATCGAAAGCCTGGTTGAAGGGCAAGACGAGCGGGAAGCTCTACCAGAACCTGCTCGACGACGCGACCAACGCGCCGGCGCGCAACGCCAAGCGCAAGAAGCTGGTGCATCCGGAAGACATGGTTTGGGAGATGTCGCGGCAGGGCCTGTTGAAGCACCTGATCAACGAGGGAATGAACACGCGCATGGAGACGGTGGACGCCTACATGCAGATCATTCCGCCGCGCAGCCGCTCGGGCAAGCACCGCCACCTCGCGGAGGAATGCCTCTACGTGCTGGAAGGCCGCGGCTACGACGTGCACCAGGACTGCGACGTGGACATCACCGACGTCTACACCTGGAAGCCGCAGGCCGAGGTCAAGCGCTACGAATGGGAGGCGGGCGACGTGATCTACATTCCGCCCTGCACCATCCACCAGCACTTCAACGCCGACCCGGACCGCCCGGTGCGGCTGATCTCCGCGATCAACCGCGTCTACAAGAACTCCGGGCTGAACGATCTCCAGCAGCTCGAGGACGCGCCGGAGTACGATGCCAACGTGATGCTCACGGCCGAGCTGGTCAAGCGCTACCTGATGGCGAAGGTCAAGGAGCCGGCATAATAATCGGCAGTTGGCGATCAGCTATCAGCCGTTAGCCACGTCTCAAGCTAAAAGCTGACGGCTAAACACCAAATGCAAACCACGTGATGAAGTGACGGAGCAAGAGGCGGCGGATAGACATCCGCCGCTTTTTTTCCGGCGCGCCGCGCCGCCCGATAACCCCGCCCCGCGCGTGGCGCGCGGGATCATGAGCCCCGGACATGTCCAAACCCTCCAGGAAAGTAAAAGGCCCGACCGCCGGCGCCGGCCAGCGCTGGGCCTCCGAAGTCATCGTCGACATGCTGCACCGCTACGAGCTGCCCTACGCCGCGCTCAACCCCGGAGCGAGCTACCGCGGCCTGCACGACTCGATGGTCAACTACGGCGGCAACAAGCCGGTCATGATGCTGTGCCAGCACGAGGAGACGGCGGTGCAGATCGCGCACGGCTACGCCAAGGCGTGCGGAAGACCGATGGTGGCGATCGTGCACAACCTGGTGGGCCTGCTGCACTCGAACCTCGCCATCTATTACGCCTACATCGACCGCGCGCCGATCTTCATCATCGGCGCCACCGGCCCGATGGACGAGACCAAGCGGCGCCCGCGCATCGACTGGACACACACCGCCCTCGTTCAGGGCAACGCCGTGCGCGATTACACCAAGTGGGATTACCAGCCGCACACGATAGACGGCGTGCCCGAGTCGTTCGCGCGCGCCTACGGCGTGATGATGACCGAGCCGCAGGGGCCGATCTACATGTGCTACGACGCCTGGCTCCAGGAGCAGCCGCTCGACCACGAGGTGCCGCTGCCGCCGCGGACGTCGATGCAGGTTCCCGCGCAGTTCACCGCGGACCCGGCCGCGCTCGCGCGCGCCGCCGACCTGATCGCCGAGGCGAAGCGGCCGGTTATCCTCGCCGAATTTGTCGGTCGCGACCCCAAGGGGTTCCACGCGCTGGTGGAACTCGCCGAGACGCTGGGCGCGCCGGTGTACGACGTCAACAGCCGGCTCAACTTCCCCGGCTGCCATCCGCTCAACATGAGCATGGTGAAGGACGTGTTCCGGGACGCCGACCTGATCCTGTGCCTCGACGTGCGCGACTGGGAGCGGGCGACCACCGAGCTCGTCAGCACCACGCGCACGCTGACCAGCATCGAGCCGCCGGATTGCGTGTGGATCGACATCGGCTTCGGCGACCTGGAGCTGTCGAGCTGGGCCATGGACTACCAACGCCTGAAGCACGCGCAGTTGCGCATCCTCGCGGACACGACGCTCGCGATTCCCGCTCTGACCGAGCTCCTGCGCCGGAAGATCGCCGGCAACGCGGGGCTGCAGAAACTGATCGAGGCGCGCGCCCGCAAGACCGGCGAGCGGCACCGGGACGCGCGGGCGAAGTGGGCGAAGGAAGCGCAGGAGGACCGGGACGCGAGCCCGATCCCCGTGCCCCGCCTCGCCGGCGAAGTGTGGGAAGCGATCAAGAACGAGGACTGGGTGCTCACCGCGGGCACGCTGGAGGACTGGACGCGCAAGCTGTGGGATTTCGACAAGCCGTACCGCCATCCCGGGAAATCGCTCGGCACGGCGACGCAGATCGGCATCTCGCTCGGCGTCGCGCTGGCGCACCGCGACGCGGGGCGGCTGGTCGTGGACCTGCAGCCCGACGGCGACCTCATGTTCGACGCCGGCGCGCTGTGGGTCGCGGCGAAGCACAAGATCCCGATGCTGATCGTGATGTACAACAACCGCGCCTACTACAACGACTGGGAGCACCAGATCCGCATGGCGCGCAAGCGCGGCACCCCTGTCGAGCGCGCCCATATCGGCATGGACCTGGACACGCCCAACGTGGACTTCGCCAGCCTGGCGAAATCCATGGGCTGGTACGCCGAGGGCCCGATCGAGCGCGGCAAGGACGTGGGGCCGGCGCTGAAGCGCGCGATCGCCCGGGTCAAGGCGGGCCAGCCGGCGCTGATCGACACCATCACGCAGAAACGGTGATCGTGCGTGAAATCGGGAGATCGGGAGATCGTGAGATGGAGGTTTTCCCTCTCGCGCTCTCGCGCTCTCCCGCCCTCACGGGCTTTTGGAACCAGTGACGGCTGATGGCTTCCCATGGTGACGGCAGAACAAAATGAGTACCTGACGCGCGTTGGGCCCGGCACGCCGATGGGCGCGCTGTTCCGGCGCTACTGGTTGCCGGTGCTGCTCGCGCAGGAGTTGCCCGGTCCGGACTGCGCGCCGGTGCGGGTGAAGCTGCTCGGCGAGCGCCTGCTCGCCTTCCGCGATACGCAGGGCCGGCTTGGATTGATCGGGGAGTTCTGCGCCCACCGCGGCGTGAGCCTCTGGTTCGGCCGCAATGAGGAAGACGGGATCCGCTGTCCCTACCACGGCTGGAAATACGACGTGACCGGGCAATGCGTGGACGTGCCCTCGGAGCCGCCGGAGAACGGCTTCTGCTCCAGGATCCGGCTCACGAGCTATCCCCTGATCGAGCGCGGCGGGTTGATCTGGGCCTACCTCGGCCCGCCGGAACTTAAGCCGCACGAGCCCGCTTACGAGTGGTCGCTGGTGCCGCCGGCGCACCGGTATGTCTCCAAGCGGCTGCAGGAATCCAACTGGCTGCAGGCGATGGAGGGCGCCATCGACTCCATCCACTCCGGCTTCCTGCATCGCTTTTCCGTGGGCGACGATCCCCTGCTCAAGCGCGACCCGGAGAGCCTCGCGATGCTGAGGGGCGACCCGAAGCCGAAATTCTTCCCGACTGATTCGCCCGGGGGCCTTTACGTGTCCACCCGCCGCGACGTCGGGACCGACCGCTACTACTGGCGGGTCACGCAGTGGCTGATGCCCTGCTTCAGCTTCTTTCCCCCGTACGGCGACAATCCCTACGGCGGTCACGCCTTCGTCCCGATTGACGACGAGAACTGCTGGACCTTCAGCATCGACTATCACCCGCGCCGCCCGCTCGCGGAAGCGGAGCTTAACGCCATGCACGAGGGCAAGGGCATCCACGTGCGGCTGATCGAGGGCGCCTTCACGCCGGTCGCGAACCGGCGCAACGGCTACCTCATGGACCGCTCGGCGCAGAAGGCGAAGGGGACCTTTTCCGGGGTGCTCGATGTCGGCGTGCAGGACGCCGCCGTGCAGGAAAGCATGGGGCCGATCCAGGACCGCGCGCGCGAGAACCTCGTTTCCTCGGACAACAACATCATCATGGCGCGGCGGCGGCTGATGGAAGCGGCGGGCGAGGTCGCGCGCGGCATAGCGCCCCCGGGTCTTGATCCCCTGGTGCAGAACGCTCGTGCAGTGTCCGTCGTGGTACCGCGCGAGCTATCCCTGGTAGACGCAATCGCTCAATACGGTGACCGGTGACCAGTGACCGGTGACCGGTGATTAGTGTTTAAACGAACCGGAAAATCACGGCCATGAGCAGCCAAGCAACAACCGTCATCAAGAACGTCGGCGTCATCGGCGCCGGCCGCATGGGACTGCCGATCATCGGGCACCTGGCA
>CAYYZZ010000088.1:5801-7692 GCA_964476235.1 uncultured Streptomycetaceae bacterium
CGTCGGCGTCATCGGCGCCGGCCGCATGGGACTGCCGATCATCGGGCACCTGGCACGAAAGGGGTTCGACGTGCGCGTATCCGATGTCAACGCGGCCAAGCGCGGCGAGGCCGAGGGCCGCGGCGGCAAGTGGAGCACGGGCGCTGCGGCTCTCGCGAGAGAGAGCGAGGCGATCCTGATCTGCGTCGGCTACGACCACGAGCTGCGCGCGCTGCTGTCCGACAAGGGCATCCTCCCCCACCTCCGCCCGGACACCATCATCGCCGTGCTCTCCACGGTGCATCCGGACACGGTGCGGGAGCTCGCCAGGCGCGCCCGCGCCAGGGGAGCTCACGTCCTGGACGCCACCATGTGCCGCGGCGCGTGGGCCGCCGACGAAGGCACCTTGCTCTCGTTCGTCGCCGGCGGCGCGGAGCTCGTCGATCGGCTGCGCCCGGTGCTCGGGGCCTTCTCCACGGACATCGTGCCCACCGGCGACGTCGGCTCGGCGCAAGTCGCCAAGGCCGTCAACAACATGGTCATGTGGGCCTGCCTCGTCGCCAACCACGAAGGGCTCGCACTCGCGCAGCGCTACGGCCTGGACGTCGAGGCCATGCGCAAGGCGCTACTCACGACCCATGCCGCGAACTCGGGGCTGGAGAACTGGGGCAAGAACAGCATGGCGTGGGCCGACGACGACATGGAGATCGTCGCCGCCATGGCGAAGGAGAAGAAACTGCCCCTGCGCCAGGCGAAGGTCGTGCAGGAGATCTGCCGCTGGCTGAAGCCGGTGCGGTTCAAGCTGGAGCAGTACGGGCGCGGCGGCCCGAAGGAAAAAGGCGCGGGGGGAAAGGCGAAAGGAAGCGGGAAAAAGGGAAAGAAGAAAAAGTCTCGATGACGGTGCGTGACGGCCTCCCCATGAAGAGATGCTTTTCCCTTCCTGCCTCCTGCTTCTTCCTGGCGCTCACGGCCACGCCGGCGGCGGCGCAGGACGCCTGGCCCGCGCGTACGGTACGGTTCGTCGTTCCTTCCTCGCCCGGCGGTGGGACCGACACCTACGCCCGCCTGCTCGCGCTGGGGTTGGGCCAGGCGCTGAAGCAGCAATTCATCGTGGACAACCGGCCCGGCGCCGGCGGCAACCTGGGCGCCGAGATTGCGGCCAGGGCCGCGCCGGACGGCTATACGTTCCTCGTCTCGTCGAGCCCTGCGCTCGTCGTCAATCCGAACCTGTTTAAGGATCTGCCTTACAACGCGGAGCGCGACTTCGCGCCGGTCGCGCGCGGAGTTATCAGCCCCCTGGTCATTTCCAGCCATCCGTCGGTTCCCGCCAGAACGCTCTCCGCCCTGGCGGCACTGGCAAAGCGCGAGCCGGGCAGCCTCACTTACGGCTCCCCGGGGGTGGGCAGTTCGTCCAACCTCGCCGTGAAGATGCTCGAGGAGGCCGCAAATGTGAAGTTCATGCACGTGCCGTACAAGGGCGCGTCGCAGGCGGTGCTTGGGCTGCTCCGCGGCGAGGTCGCATTCATGGTCACCGACATCAGCACCGCGCGGCCGCACATTCAATCCATGAAAGTGGTGCCGCTGGCCGCGTCACATCGCTCCCCTCACATTCCCGGCACGCCCACTTACGCCGAGGCCGGCTACCCGAGTGTCCACGCCTATCCCTCGTACAGCGTCGTCGCGCCGACCGGAACGCCGCCAGCCATCGTCCAGCGCATGAGCGTGGAAATCGTCGGATTGATGAGATCCCCCGCGTTCCGGGAACGGCTCGACGCGAGCGCGTTGATCCCGGTCTTCGACACACCGGACGAGTTCGCCGCCGTCCTGAAAAAGGAAAGAGCACGCTACGCGGAGGTGATACGCCGCAACAACATCGTGGCGGAGTAGCCGCTATGATGAAATCATAGTCAAG
>CAYYZZ010000088.1:7792-9835 GCA_964476235.1 uncultured Streptomycetaceae bacterium
CAACATGGACGCCATCGCCACGGACTTCGAGCGCCGCTACGGCGTCAAGGTCATTGCGTGGCGCTCGGGCACCCTGCGGGTGCTGCAACGCACGCTGACGGAGGCGAAGGCGAACCGCTTCGAGGTGGACGCGGTGCTGTTCGGCTCGCCGGAGATGGAAGCCCTCCATCGCGAAAAAATGCTGCAGGAAGTCCGTTCTCCCCACCACAAGGACCTGGTCGAGGGCGCGCTGCCGGCGCATGGCGCCTGGGCGGCCGTGTACCTCAATCTTTTTGCCCACGCGTACAACACCGACAAGGTCAGGAAAGACGAGCTTCCCCGGACCTACGCGGACCTGCTCCACCCGCGATGGAAAGGGCGTCTCGGCGTGGAATCCCAGGACCAGGAATGGTTCCTCGCCGTGGTGAAGGATATGGGCGAAGCCAGGGGCCTCAAGTTCTTCCAGGACCTGGTGGCGGGCAATGGCCTGTCGGTGCGTACCGGGCATTCACTGCTGAACAATATGGTGGTGTCCGGCGAAGTGCCACTGGCGCTCACCGTGCACAGCTACATGCCCGAACAGATGAAGCGCAAGGGCGCGCCGATCGACTGGTTCGTGCTGGAGCCCGCCGTCGTGCGGCCCAACGCGGTCGGCGTCATGCGGCGCGCTCCGCACCCGAACGCCGCATTGCTGTTCTATGACTACCTGTTGAGCGACGCCCAAAAGCTGCTCGCCGACATGGCCTACATCCCGGCCACGCGCCAGAGCGATTCGCCGCTCCGGAACCTGCGCGTGCGCGTGGTCGACCCGGTCGAGGCCCTGGACGATAACGACAAGTGGTCGAAGCTGTATGAAGAGACACTGCGCGGCGTGCGCTGATAATCAGCTATTAGCTGTTAGCGGTTAGCCATCAGCAAATGGGCAGTTGGTTCACGCTAATCGCCAAAAGCTAACAGCCAAGAGCTGCCTTTAGAGAGAGACATCATGATCGTTGACATGGATTCGCATCTGCGCGAGGGCTATTTCCTGGACGAGGTCTACAAGCTCGACGGGCCACTCGCCAAATTCACGCCGCAGAAAGCGGGCGACGGGCGCTCGCACGCGACACGATTCGTTCATTCCCTCGATCCCGGCGACGCGGCGGCGTTGGCCGCATTCAAGCATCCCTATATCTACGACCCGAAGAACGACCCGGAGCTGGCCGACCGTCAGAAGGGCGGCTACGACATGGAGCGCCGGCTCGCGGACGCGCGCAAGGAAGGCATAGACAAACAGATCGTTTTTCCAACCGGTATCGACATCGCAACCAAGAACGCCGGCGAACTGGGCGCAGCGCTTGCCCGCTGCTACAACGACTGGGTCGCAAACCTGGTGAAAGGCTACGAAGACGTATTTCTGCCCTGCGCGGCCGCACCCGCCGGCTGCCCTGATCAAATGGCGGCTGAATTGCGCCGTTGCGTGAAGGAAAAGGGGTTCAAGGCCGGACACCTGGTGTGCTACTGCGGCCCACGCAACCTGGACGACCCCTCGTTCTTCGACTATTACGCGGCGGCGCAGGAGCTCGACGTCCCGCTGCTATGCCATCCCAACAGCGTCGGCGAGCTGACCGACCGTTTCGACAACTTCTTCAAGCTGCACATCGCGGGGCGTCCCAACAATTGCACCACCGCCCTGATCGCGCTGGTGGCTGGAGGCGTGTTCGAGAAATTCCCGAAACTGCGCGTCGCCTTCTTCGAGTGCAGCACTGAGTGGATGCTCTATTGGATGCACCGCATGGACGATGATTGGGAATGGGCGAGCCAATATGCGGAGGAGACCGGCGGCATCGCGCTCAAGATGGCGCCTTCGCAATACATCAAGCGCAATTGCTACGTGAGTTGCGAGGCCGACGAACGTTACCTGAGCAACGCCGTGGCCGAGCTGGGTGCCGGCCGCATCTGCATGGCGACGGACTATCCGCACTTCGACTCCAAGTTCCCGGAAACCGTCTCCAGCATCCGGCAAAGAAGTGATCTCACCGCACCGCAGAAGGAAATGATCCTCGGCGGCACTGCGGCGTCGCT
>CAYYZZ010000089.1:0-9782 GCA_964476235.1 uncultured Streptomycetaceae bacterium
TTCGATCTGCACCACCCCGCTCGCTGTGCGAGCACCCCTCCTCGACAAGGAGGGGTGGCACCAAAGGTGACGGGGTGGTGAGAATACGCTCTACGCTTTTCATCACCGGTACCGAATAGAAAGCCTGGATAAATGTACCTCCTTGAACATGATGCCAAAGAACTGCTCGCGAAGCACGGCATCGCCGTGCCGCAAGGCCGCCTCATCGGCCGCGAGGAGACCATCGACCGGCCCGCGCTGCCCGCGGGCCCCTGGGTCGTCAAGGGCCAGATTGCGGCGGGCGGCCGCGGCAAGGCCGGCATCATCAAGCGCGCGGAAACGCTGCAGGACATCTCCCATCACGCCAACGCCATCCTCGGCGCAACGGTGAAAGGGCACACCGTCGAGGCCATCCGTATCGAGCAGCAGGTCGCGCATGCGGCCGAGGCCTACGTTGGATTCCTGCTGGATGCGGCAACCGGCGGCGTGCGCGTCATCGTCTCGGCGAGCGGTGGCATGGATATCGAGCAAGTACCGCACGACAAAATCCTCACGGCGCTGGCGCCGCCCGAGCCGCAAGCCCTGGCCGAATGCGTGCGCAACCTGGCCCGCCAGCTGCCCGGGGATATCGCCGCGGCCGTGGGCGATGCGGGCGAGCGCCTGGCGCGGGTTTTCCTCGAGCTCGAGTGTGTGCTGGTCGAGATCAACCCCCTGTTCGTCCTGGACGGCGGCCGCTGGATCGCGGGCGACGCCAAGCTCGTCACCGACGACAACGCCCTGCCCCGCCAGAAGGAACTGGAATCCCTGGTCAGGACGCGCGCCGCCGCCTATCCGGACGTCGCCCGCAAGCACGAGCACGGCTTCGATTACGTCGAGGTGGATCCCGAAGGAGAGATCGGGCTGCTCACGACCGGCGCCGGGCTTTCGATGATGCTGATCGACGAGCTGCGCGCGCTGGGGCTGAAACCCTTCAACTTCCTCGACATCCGCACCGGCGGCCTGCGCGGCGAGACCAAGCGCTTGACCCAGGTGCTGCAGTGGATCGGCGAGGGGCGCAAGGTAAAGGTGCTGCTGGTCAACATCTTCGCCGGCATCACCGATCTCGGCGAGTTCTCGCGGCTGCTCGTCGCCGCGCTCGCCGCGGCGCGCCTCAAGAAGCCGGTGGTGGCACGGCTCGTCGGCACCAATCTGTCCGCCGCGCGCGATACGCTCTCTGCCGCCGGCATCGGGCTCCACACCGACCTCGACGCCGCGCTTGCCGAAGTAAGAAAACATCTTTAACCACTCAAGGACACGAAGGACACAAAGAAGACAAGAATGAAAACGTTTTCAATTTTTGAAATTTCGTGTCCTTTGTGTCCTTTGTGGTTTAAGAATTTGGGTTCTCGATGAATATCAACCCCCGCATTGATCGCAGTACCCCCGTCATCGTGCAAGGCATCACCGGGCGCGCCGGGCAGATGCACAGCCGCCTGATGATGCAGTACGGCACCCGCATCGTGGGCGGGGTATCGCCCGGCGCGAAAGTCAGCGAAGTGAACGGCGTCCCGGTCTTCGCCAACTGCAGCGAGGCAGTCGCGAAGAGCGGCGCCAAGGCGAGCGTATTGCTGGTCGGCGCGATGCAGCTGCTCGAAGCGATGCAGGACGCAGTCGCCGCGGGCATCCGCTATCTCGTCACGCCCACTGAGGGCATGCCCGTGCACGACGCGTTGAAGGCCTGGAGGCTGTGCCGGGACACGGGCACGGTGTGGATCGGCGGCTCCACGCCGGGCATGGCGGTGCCGGGAGATGTGAAACTGGGGTTCCTGCCGGATGACTCGCTCAAGCCCGGCGCGCTGGGGCTCATGTCCAAGTCCGGCACGCTCTCGTACGAAGCCGGCTACCGGCTCGCACTGCGAGGCGTCGGCACGTCGGTGTGGGTGGGCGTCGGCGGCGACCCGGTGAAAGGCACACGTTACGCCGACCTCGTGCCCTTCTACGCGTCGGATTCGAAGACCAAGGCGCTGCTCATCATCGGCGAGATCGGCGGGAACGAGGAAGAGGAATTCGCGCAGGCGTTGACCGCGCACAAGTTCGCCAAGCCGGCTTTCGCGCTGATCGCCGGCCGCAGCGCACCGGAAGGCGTCACCATGGGCCACGCCGGCGCGCTGGTCCACGGCAGCCACGGCACCTACGCCGCCAAGCGCGCCGCCCTCGAAGCGGCAGGCGTACAGGTTTTCGGGACGCTCAACGAGATGGTCGAAGGCATCCGAGCGAAGCTCGGATAGAAATTCGTGACATGGTGATGCGTGGCATGGTATTGCGTGATTTGTATTGAACTACGCCCCACCATGTCACGAGGCATCATGTCATGCCTCATCACGTCACGCTGTTCCTAGATGAGGCCTCGCGCAATCCCGCCATCCACCAGTATCGACTGGCAGTTGACGTAGCTCGCCTTGTGCGAGGCGAGGAACACCACCATCGCGGCGATTTCCTCGGGCAGCCCGAAGCGCTTCAGGGGGATTTCGCCGGAGAACTCGTTGATGATGTCTTCCGGCGCGACGCCGCGTTCCGCCGCCAACTGCTCCGCTCGCGTGGTCCACAGCGAAGTGAGCGTGCGCCCGGGCGAGACGGAATTCACCCGGATGTTGAATGGCTGGAACTCGGCGCCCAGCGTCTTCACCAGCGCGATCAATCCGGCCTTGTGCACGTTGGATACCACCTGGTGGGGATACGGCATGCGCGCGCCAGCCGCGCCGAGGATCACGATGCGGCCGCCGGACCTGGCCCGCTTGAGTAGCTCCAGCGCGGCGCGGATCACCCGGACCGTGCCGAGCACGTTGAATTCGTAGCTGGCGAGCCAGGCCGCATCGTCCAGCTCCCCGAACAACGCGCGCTGGCTGCCGCCCACCGCGCTCACCAGAATATCGAGCGCATCGGCCTGCCCGCCCAGCCATGCGCCCAGCCGGTCGACGTCGCCGGAACGGGTGATATCCACCGCGAACCACGGCACGTCAGCGCCCGTAGCCTGCTTCAGGCGCTCAGCCGCAAGCTTCAGCTTGTCCGGGCTGCGGGAGCAGATGAGGACACGCGCGCCCTCTTCCAGCAGACCCTTCGCGCTCTCGTAGCCGATGCCCTCGCTCGCCCCGACGACGAGGGCGGTTTCTCCTTTGACGCCCAGGTCCACGCCGCCGCCCGCGACCTATTCCACCTTCGCGCCGGCAAGTCGGATCAGCTTGCCGTATTTCTCGTAGTCGACCTTGATGGCCGCGTTGAACTGCTCGACGGATGCGACGGACGGCTCCAATGCCTGGTTGGAGAGATTCTGGGCCACGTCCGGAAGCTTGAGCGCCCTGCCGATCTCCGCATGCAGCCGGTCGATGATTGCCCGCGGCGTTGCGGCCGGCGCGAACACGCCGATCCACGGGCTCATCTCATAGCCGGGCACTCCGGCCTGGGAGATTGACGGCGTATCCGGCAACACGGCAACCCGCTGCAGCGAATTGACGCCAAGCGGGCGCAGTCTGCCGCCGCGAATGTGCTCGATCACCGTGGAAACCGTCGCGAGCGATGCGTGGGCCTCGCCAGCCACCAGGGCGGTCACCTGCGGTGCGCCGCCTTTGTACGGCACGTGCACAATATTGATCCCCGTCATGGAGATGAACAACGCCATGGAAAGATGCGGGGCACTGCCGTTGCCCGAGGAGGAATACAGGATCTGGCCCGGCCGCGATTTCGCGAGCGCGACGAACTCCTTCACCGACTTCACCGGCAGGGAGGGATGAACGGTCAGCGCACCGGGCTGGGACACCAGCATGGCGACGCCGGTAAAGTCCTTCAATGTGTCGTAGGGCAGCTTCTTGTAGATATGCGCGTTGCCGACGTGAGTCGTGGAGTGCACCATGAGCGTGTAGCCGTCGGGCGGCGCCTTCGCCACCAGGTCGGAACCGATCGAGCCGGCGGCGCCCGGCCGGTTGTCGATCACGAACTGCTGCCCCATTCCCTCCCCGAGTTTCTGCATGACGATGCGGCCGACCGCGTCGTTCGAGCCTCCGGGCGGCCAGGGGATCACCACCCGCACGGTCTTAGCGGGATACGCTTGCGCGAAAACAGACGGCACGGCCGACAGCGCCAGCGTAAGCGCGCAGCAACGAATGAAGCTGTGCATGAAGCCCCTCCGGAAATCAAATCACGATTCACACTCCCCGTGTCGTCAGTCGAGCTTCGCCCCCGAGAGCTTGATGACTTTTTCGTACTTGTCGTAGTCCGCCTTCAGCAGCTTGCCGAACTCCTCGGGCGACATGGGCAGCGGGTCGAGCGTCTGCCCGCCGAGGATCTTCGCGGTATCCGGATGCGCGAGCGCCTTCCTGAACTCGCCATTGAGCCGGTCCACGATGGGCCGGGGAGTCCCCGCCGCCACGAAAGCGCCGATCCACGCGACGAATTCGTAGGCGGGGACGCTCTCCACGATCGCCGGCACGTCCGGGTACAGCTTCACCCGCTTCGTCGAGGTAACGCCCACCGGCCGCACCCGCTTCGAAGCGATGTGCGGGATCAGCGAGCCGATGGTCGCGGTCATCGCCTGGATTTCGCCCGAGGCGAGCGCGATCGTCGCCGGCCCGCCGCCCTTGAACGGCACGTGCACCATCTTCGTGTCGGACATCGAGTTGAGCAGCGCCATCGCCAGGTGCACGAAGCTGCCGCTGCCGGAAGAGCCGTAGATGACCTGTCCCGGGCGCGCCTTGCCGAGCGCGACGAATTCCTTGACCGTTTTCACCGGCAGCGACGGGTGCACGACGAGCATGCCGACCTGCACCGCGAGCGGCGTCACACCGATGAAGTCCTTGAGCGTGTCGTAGGGCAGCTTCTTGTAGAGGTGCGGGTTGGCCACATGGGTGGCGGAATGCACCATGACCGTGTAGCCGTCCGCCGGCCCCTTGGCGAGCAGGTCGGAGCCTATCGTCCCGGACGCGCCGCCGCGGTTCTCCACGATGACCTGCTGGCCGAACTGCTCCGTCATTCGCTGGGCCACGATGCGCGCGACAACGTCGTTGGCGCCTCCCGGCGGCCAGGGCACGATCAAGCGCACCGGTTTTACTGGATAGTTCTGGGCAAAGGACGCGAACGGCGCAAGCGTGGACACAACGGCGACCAGCGCCGCGGCGGACAAATTCAGCTTCATGGAGTCTCCCCGGGTTATTGCCGGCAGCCAGCGCAGGCAGCCGACATTATGGGGGGAGTACGCGCCGCGGTCCAACTATGGCAGGCGCTTGGAATGCTGGTACCTGGTGCAAGCAATCCGGATGATGGACAGGCGACAAAAAAATGACCGGCAACCCGCGAAACAGCCCACGGATCACCGGTCACTCGTCAGTCGTCACCAGCGATTAGTCGACCTTCGCCCCCGAAATCTTGACCACCTTCTCGTACTTGTCGTAGTCCGACTTCATGCGCGAGGCGAACTGCTCGGGCGTCAGGTGGAACGGGTCGAGGGTCTGGGCCGTGAGCTTGGACGCGACACCGGGATCGGCCAGCGCCTTCTTCAGCTCGGCATTGAGCTTGTCGATGATTGGGCGCGGCGTGCCCTTGGGCGCGAAGGTGCCGACCCAGGCGGTGAACTCGTAGCCGGGCACGAACTCCCCGATCGTGGGCACGTCCGGGAACTGCGCCGCTCGCTTCTCCGAGCTCACCCCAAGCGGCCGCACGCGGCCCGACTTGAGGTGGTTGTAGAGCGAGCCGATCGTCGCGAGCTGCGCCTGCGTCTCTCCCCCCACGAGTCCGGTAGCCGCCGGCCCGCCGCCCTTGTAGGGCACGTGGATCATCTTGAGATTCGCCATGGAAGCCAACAATGCCATGGACAGGTGCACGTAGCTCCCATTGCCCGCCGACCCGTAGATGATCTCGCCGGGGCGCTTCCTCGCGAGCGCGATGAACTCCTTGCCCGATTTCACGGGCAGCGCGGGGTGCACGACCAGTATGCCCACCTGCACGGCGAGCGGCGTGATGCCGATGAAATCATTGAGCACGTCGTACGGCAGTTTCTTGTAGAGGTGCGCGTTGGCGATGTGGGTCGTCGACTGCACCATGATGGTATAGCCGTCGGGAGGGCTGTTGGCGACGACCTCCGAGCCGATGGTGCCGGCCGCGCCGCCCCGGTTGTCGATTATGAACTGCTGTCCCATCTGGTCCGACATCTTCTGGAACACGATGCGGCCCACGACGTCGTTGGATCCCCCGGGCGGGAACACGATGATCACCCGCACCGGCTTGGCTGGGTAGGCCTGGGCGTCAACGGGCAGAGGGGAAAAAAGGGCAGCAAGAACAACGGGTACAGCGAGATACACTGGCCATTTCATGGTACCTCCTCCTTCGTTATATAGTTGTCCCCGTTGGCACAAAGGGCCGGCTGAGTTTTTATCGGCCCCCGCTTACGCAACAACGGGTTTTATTCGAAGCACGGTCATTCCACCACATATTGGACTGCGATGTCGAGCCGGCGTTCACTCTCCCGGACCAGACGTTTTAAGAAAGGTTATTCATGGCACTGCCGCTGGAAGGCGTAAAAGTCCTCGATTTGAGCAACATCATGGCCGGGCCGTACTGCACCATGGTGCTGGGCGACATGGGCGCCGAGGTGCTCAAGGTCGAGACGTTCCCGGAGGGCGACGGCTCGCGCCGCTTCGACCCCAAGGTGAACGGCGAGAGCTACTGCTTCGCGGTGCTGAACCGCAACAAGAAGAGCCTGGCGCTCAACCTGAAGGACCCGCGCGGCAAGGAGATCTTCCTCAAGCTCGCCGCGAAGGCCGACATCATCACCGAGAACTTCCGTCCCGGCGTCACCCGCAAGCTGGGCATCGATTACGCCGCCGTCGCCAAGACCAACCCCGGCGTGATCTATGCCTCGATGTCGGGCTTCGGCCAGACCGGCCCCTACGGCAAGAAAGGCGGCTTCGACATCGTCGCGCAGGGCATGTCGGGGATCATGATGATGACCGGCTATCCCGGTGGTCGCCCGGCGAAAGTCGGCATCGCCATGAACGACATCGCCAGCGGCGTCACCGCGCTCTATGCGATATTGGGCGCCACCATCGGCAAGCTGAAGAGCGGCAAGGGCCAGTACCTTGAGACCTCGTTGCTCGAAGCCGGGCTCGCCTGGACGCACTGGGAATCCGGCGCCTACTTCGGCGGCGGCGAGATCCCGACCGCGACCGGCACCCGCCACCGCCGCTCGACACCGTACCAGGCGTACAAGACTCAGGACGGCTACGTCACCGTCGGCGCCAATAACAAGAAGCTGTGGGAGAACTTCTGCAATATCACCTGCAACAAGCCGGAATGGCTGACCGACCCCCGCTTCGTGGACCTGCCCTCGCGCCTGAAGAACATCGACGTGCTCCAGGAAGAGATCGAAAAGGTCTTTGCCGCGCAGCCCACCGCGCACTGGGTCGAGAAGCTCGACGCGGCCGAAGTGCCCGGCGGCCCGGTCTATACCTACGACCAGATCCTCGCCGACCCGCACATCAAGGCGCGCAACATGGTGGTCGAGTACGACCACCCGGTCATCGGCCGCATGAAGTCGCTGGGCCTGCCGGTCAAATCCACCGGCGAGCTCACCTCCATCCGCAACCCCGCCCCCTGGCTCGGCCAGCACTCCGAGGAAACGCTGAAGCGCATGGGCTTCAAGGACACCGAGATCCAAGCGCTGTTCACGGAAGGCGTGGTCTACAACCGCCTCCGCGAGAAAGCCACCGCCTGAACAACAAGGCACAAGGGCTACGTCAGTGAAAATCTCTCACGATCTCTGCACTTTTGCCTTTTGCCTTATGCCTTTTGCCTTCCGGCGTTAAGTATGTGCCGCGCCCTCGCCTACCTCGGCCAGCCCGTCCTCCTGGACAACCTGCTTTACCAGCCGGATTCGGCGCTGGTGAAGCAGTCGTTCATGCCGAAGATGCTGCACATGCTGAACCTGGCGGGGTTCGGGCTGAGGGCGTGGGACCGGGCGTCTCCGGAGCCGTTCAAGCCTTATAGCTATTCCTCGACCTCGCTGCCGGTGTTCGACCGCAACCTGAAGGCGCTCGCGGAGAAGATACGGCCGACCTGCGTGCTCGGCCACGTGCGCGGCGTCGCCTACAACACCGAGGTCGAGATCTCGCTGCAGAACGTGCACCCGTTCCAGTTCCGCGGCGCGCGCCTTGCCCTCGCCCACAACGGCGACCTCGCGCGCTTCGGCGAAATGAAGCCGCTTTTTCTGGAATTCATCCGGCCGGAGATCGCCGGCATGATCCACGGCACTACCGACAGCGAGTGGATCTACGCGCTGATCGTCTCGCAGCTGGCCGAGCCTGCGGACGCGTGCAGCGCTGACGACCTGGTGCGCGCGGTGGACAAGGCGCTCGGCATCATCCGCAAAGTGCGCGCGAAACTCGGCATCGCCACCTCCTCGTCGGTCAACCTTTTCCTCACCACGGGTGAACAGATCGCGGCGGTGCGCTACTGCTTCGACTTCGGCTGCTACCGCACCGAAGACCCCGCGAAGGTGCACGAGGCCAACCTGAGCTTCCTCAGCCTGTGGTACACCTCAGGCAGCGAATACGGCTATCACGACGAAGAATGGAAAATGATCGGCGGCGCCGACACCGCCGACTCCATCATGATCGCCTCCGAGCCCCTCACCCGCGACACCTCCACCTGGCTCGAGGTGCCGGAGTACTCGATGATCTACGCCGATACGCGGCGTGGGCGGCCGACTGTTGAGATTCATTACCTCGACTGAATACCTCCAGGTAACGGGCGACGTAGAGTTCACGCTGGTACCCACCAGCTCTACCTCTCGATTCATAGAGGGCGCCGAAGCACGCAAGCGACTTTCCGACAGTGAGTTCTTTTCCACCCGCTTTCAAGCACTTGCGACCTTACGCTCTCACGCGATTATGGGAAGGAGATGACAAACGAATAGTGCCGGGTGTCTAATTGGACGGCATTCGAGAGGTCCGACGTCTTCCGCCAACCGGCAACCAGAGGGAGGGCACATGGGTTGGAATTGGTACATGCAGGCATTGAGGAAATACGCCGTCTTTTCCGGAAGAGCACGCCGCAGGGAGTATTGGTTCTTCGTGCTGTTTTACGTGCTTATCAGCATCGGGCTGGCCATCATCGATGCTGTGGCCGGACTGCGTATCGGCGAGGTAGGGCTGTTGCAAGGGTTGTACGGGTTGGCAGTGTTGATCCCGGGCCTAGCAGTCGCGGTCAGAAGATTGCACGACACCGGACGAACCGGATGGTGGCTACTCATCATATTGATTCCGCTCATTGGCGCCATCGTGCTGCTGGTGTTCATGTTCCTGGATAGCGAGCCAGGCGAGAATAAATACGGTCCTTCGCCAAAAGTTGCCGGCGCATAAGCGGTACGCAGACATGACCGCCAGGAGCTGCTTGGCGGCATCCGGTGGGCAGTAGTCGCGGTGCGTTGAAAAATCAATGGGGACAGAAAAATCAATGGAGACAGACTCCATTAAAAACATAATAATTTCATATATTTATATCATTTTCCCCTGGAAATAAAACGGCCGGCTGTTTTCAGCCGGCCGTCGTTTTTTTATCGGATTGCCCCCCTCCCTCGCCCTCCCCCTTCAATAAGGTGGAGGGATGCAGGATCAAAGGGGCCAGGCTCGATTTTTTCATCGCCGCATTATTCGAGCCTGGCCCCTTTAATTCTCATCACCTATCACCCATCACTCATCACGCCTCATCAATAGATGGGGTCAGCCCCCATTAAAAACTTCTCGCTGGTTGCTGTCCGGGATGCTACCCGCTCCGCGACG
>CAYYZZ010000090.1:0-9741 GCA_964476235.1 uncultured Streptomycetaceae bacterium
CCGACGCGTGCGTGTGCGGCGGCATCACCGAATGGCGGCGCATCGCGGCGCTGGCAGCGGGCTACGGCGTCACCGTCTGCCCGCACTGGTTCCATGACGTGCACGCGCCGCTGGTTGCCGCGACGCCCAACGCGCGCTACGTCGAGTTCTTTCCCGACGACCAAGTGCTCAACTTCCGGCGTCTCATCGACCAGCAGCTTTCATTCATGAACGGCGACCTGCTTCTGCACCAGACGCCGGGGCTGGGCTTCAAGTTCGACGAGAAGGCGGTGAAGAAATACGCCGTTAACAAGGCAAAACCGTGGACGGCGATCAAATAATCAGGAAAATACGGTGGCTGTTCCGGCTTGATTAACCGGCGAGCGCATCAGACCCTTGCCCCGGAGGCGCCCGTATCATTACCTGGAGGGACTACTCAATGAATCAGACCGCCTTTTTTTTGCGCTTTGCCAAATGGGCGTCCCGTTTCACCGGGCGGCCGCTCAGCTTCACAATTGCAGTGGCGGTGGTTCTTGCCTGGGTGCTGACCGGTCCGATCTTTCACTACAGCGATACCTGGCAACTGGTGATCAATACCGCAACGACCGTCATCACGTTCCTGATGGTGTTCCTGATCCAGAGCACGCAAAACCGCGATACGGAAGCCATGCAGATAAAACTCGACGAGCTGATACGCGCGACACCAGGTGCGCACAATGCGCTGCTTGACCTGGAGGAGCTGGACGAGAAGATCCTGGACCGGTTCCGGGCCCGCTACGAGGAGCTTGCCCGCAAGGCGCGGGCGGACACCGGGCAAATCGATCTGAATACCGGGACCCCGGAGGTCGGGGCTTGATCAGGACGCCGCACGTGCGCGCCGGCCGCCTGAGAGCCATCGCGGTGAGCGGCGCGAAGCGGTCGTCGTTCGCGCCCGGGATTCCCACCATCGCCGAAGCCGGCGTGCCGGGCTACGACCTGGTGAACTGGCGCGGCGTGCTAGCGCCGGCCGGCACGCCGCGCGAGATCGTCCTCAAGCTCAACGCCGAGATCGTCAAGGTCCTCGCCATGGCCGACGTCCGGGAGACCCTGGGACGCGAGGGCTACGAGCCGATCGGGGACACCCCCGAGCAATTCGCGGCGTTGATCAAGTCCGAGGTGGCACGCTACGCTAAGCTCATCAAGGCTGCGGGAATACCGACGCAGTGACGGGTGACGAGTGATGGGGTCATGCAGCTGACGGCTGAAGAGCGGGCGATAACAGCCGGAGTGCGGGATAGGGCTTGCCGCGCTTTGGTGGTTGGAATAGATTGCGCGGTAATTGCCTGATAATCGCGCTCAAGAGCCGCTCGGTTCGCGGTTTTCTCCTGGGGAGGAGGAAGCCAGCATGAACATAAGGGCCGTTGTGCGCAGTCTGCGACCTCTTCCGCACCTGCTCCCGGCGCGCAGGCTCGGTGCGGCGGAATCGCGGCCGGACTAAATTTTCCTATTGCTTCGTCAACCTAAACCACGCTTACGTTCCTGCCATAGGGCGCAAGTGCCGCATCTTGGGTGAGCAGGGTCAGCGGCTCGGTAAGTGCCTGCGCGACAAGCGCCCGGTCGAATGGGTCAGAGTGGTGCGCCGGCAGCCGCGCAACCCGCACTGCATGCTCGGGCTGAAAGGGCAGAAGTTTCAACCCGGCGGCTCGGGCGCCCGCGACCAGCCTGCCGGCATCAATGCGGAACTCTCTCCGGCGCAGGCTCGCCTTGATCGCAATCTCCCAGAAGCTCACCGCCGAAACGAAGCACTCGGCGCCGGGCGCCGTCATGATCTCCCGCGCCTGCCGCGACAGCCTGGGCGAATCGTCAAGCGTCCAGAGAAAAATGTGCGTATCGAGGAGCAGCCTCATTTCCGGCGACGGCCCTCGAACAGCGCGAGAACCTCGCCGGCTAATGGCGCGTCGAAGTCGCGCGGATAACGGATCTTTCCCTTCAGCACGCCGAACTTGAGCGGACGGACGCCGCCAAGGGGCACGAGCCTGGCGCGCGGCACGCCGTTCTTCGCGATCACGATCTCCGCGCCTCCGGCCACTTCCTCGACCAGCCGCGACAGGTGAGTCTTCGCCTCGTGGATGTTTACGGTATCCGTCATCTCGACCTCGTGTAATTGAGTTAGTTTAACTGAACTAAGGTGGGGCGTCCACCCCGTTAGAGGCTGGGCCTCTAACGGGGTCCACCGACATTCGCGAGGCGGGTTTCGTTCAGACCAACAAGCTCCCGAAGGCGCGGCATGCGAGCGGGTCGGATGGAGTCGGGAGAACTTGCGGCGCGCCTGATGCAGTACCCGCTGCCGGCGGCGCGGCGACCGATGCTAATTGACCGCTGATCCCGCTCAATGCCCGCTCGGATCGCGGTCCTCTCCCGGGAAGGAGAGCCTTTAGTTAGAAATCGGGCTCGAGAGCTTCCTCGATCACCTGGGATTGTGGGCGCCGCTCGCCACCGAGCGAAGTCCGCCACTCGGTCCCGCGAACTGGCCCCGGCATGCCAGCCTGCCACCGACCTATCAGTTCCCGACATCGCCTGACTTGCCATATGGAAAAAAACGCCTCGGTGCCCCCGGGGTGCGGGATAGGGCTTGCCTCGCTTTGGTGGTTGGAATAGATTGCGCAGTCATTGGCCGCTAAATCCGCTCAATGCCCGCTTGGATCGCGGTCCTCTCCCGGGGAGGGAGAAGCCAGCATGAACATAAGGATGATTCTGCGCATTTTCCGAAGTCTCTTCCGCGCCTGCTCCCGGTGCGAGGGCTCGGCGAACAGGGAGCAAGGCTGGATTGAATTTCCTATCGTTTTAACTAACGTTGAAGAACAAGATACGTCCGAAGCCACCGTGGATTACCGACGCGCCGGCAAGAGGATAGTAGGTTTGAGAGCCGAAGTTCGGTCTTGTTTACAAAGGTAGAGCAAACCATGTCAATGAATCTCGCGCAAAAGGCGAGCAGCGTTCTTTCGATATTCGCGGCGATGTTGCTCGCAAGCTGCGGTGACGGCGGGGGTCCATCCCCCCCGCCCCCGGTCGCCGCGGCAAACTCCTCCGTCATGGGCCTCTGGAGCATCACGGAAACCTCCAAAACGTCGTCCATCGCAGATTGCCAGCCGCCCGCCGACCCGCTTTCCACTTCGTTAGCGTTTGTCTCTCAAAGCGGAAACAACCTGACCTTGATGTTCGGCTTTTCCCCTACGGACGCGACTTTGGGAACGGAAGACGGCGTCTTCACCGGAACCATCACTTCCGGCGCCGTGAGTCTTACGGGAAGTCATCCGGATGGCAGCGGTAACGGGACGGAGACGCTGAATATTTCAGCCACGGTGGCCCCATCCTGCAACTCCTTGACCGGGTCGGCGAGTTTCTCGTTTAAGCAAACCGCCCCCAGTGCCCTGTCGTGCACCGGAACCACGCGGTTTTCGGGGACTAGAACGGTCGGAAGCGGGTGTACCCGGACGATCACAAATGCGGCTGTGGCGGAGCAGGGCCCTGCGCACAACACCAGCGGAACGGCACAAACGATCACCCTCTCGTCAGCGATAACGGGAACATTGCCAATCAGCAACTCTGGCACAACCACTGCGTACGATTGGTATAGCCTGGCGCTTCCTGCGACTACGCCTGTCACGATAACGTTGACGGGACCCGCCGGTCAAGACATCGACCTTCGTCTCTTAGCCAGCAACGGGACAACACTGATTGCAGCAAGTGAAAGCGGGACTTCGAACGAATCCTTGTCGCAAAGTCTTGCCGCGGGAACCTATTTCATAGTCGTGCCGCCGTTTGCCGTTACGGTTGAGAGCAACTACACGCTGGTTGTCCAATAGTCCAATCCCGCCCGGGTGCGCACCAGGGGCGGGATTTCTTGAAGCCCCGTAATCGGCTTGCTATCTGGCGCGTGAACTCGGTCCAGTCAAACATGATGCGCGAGTTGTTCGGACACGCGGTGGCGGGCGGACGTCGCGCGCCGGCGGCTCTGTTGTGCTTGACCGGGCTTGCGATCGTCGGCTACGCCGGTGCGCGGTGGATGATGGGCGATCAGCCCCTCGCTTTCCCGGCTGGGGTCATGGGTACCTCGGTCGCGGCGCCGGCCGAACATTCGGACGCCGGAATCCCGCCCGCGGGGAGCCAGTTACGGCCTGTGATCTTCGCCGAAAATGAACCGGTTCTACGCGGTGGTCATCCGCGGCTCGGCATCGCGTCCGATCTGGAGCTGACCGGCGTTTTCATGAGCGGACGGGCGAGCATGGCGATCATCGCCGACGCCGGCGGCCGGGAAAAGGTGTACCGTGCCGGGGATCAAATTCGAGCAGGCGTAACGTTGGCAGAGGTATTTCGGAACGGTGTCGTTGTCGCTCACGGCGACCTGCGCCAACGGCTGCCGCTGAGGGGGAGGGCCAGCGCGGAAAATCCGCCGCCTGGGAATGGCCAGGCGATTTCCTTGAGGGCGGAATTGCCAGCGGTGGTGACGCCGTCAGCCTCCGGCGCCACCGCCGTGCCGCGGCACCGCCCGAATTTCAGTCCGGAAGTGCGTAGGCAAGGCGTGATTGTCCCCGATCCCGGCGGCGGCTTTCAACTTAAGAAAGTCATGCCGGACAGCTTGTACGCAAGAATGGGCTTGCGCACGGGCGATGTGCTCCGCGGCGCGAATGGACGGCCGATCGATTCCCCGGAGCAGCTCATGCTTCTCTACCAGCAGTTGAATGACGGCGGGCAGGGGAACGTCGAATTGCTGCGTGAAGGACGGCCCGAAGCGCTGCAATTCGGCGGGAGCTGAGGGCCCCGCCAAAACTCGTTCCTACCTCGTTCCGCGATACGCGATCCGATAGATCGCACCCGCGTGGTCGTCGGAGACGAGCAGCGAGCCGTCGGGCATGACCTCGATATCGACCGGCCGGCCCCAGACGGACTCGCCCCGCTTTTTACGCTGATCGAGGATCCGGGAGTCATCCGGCGCATCCTCGATCACCTGGGATTGTGGGCGCCGCTCGCTACCGAGCGAAGTACGCCGCTCGGTCCCGCGAGCTGGCTCCGGCATGCCAGCCCCATTCACCACGCCATTCACTATGCAAAACTCGTGAAGCTCGCCGGAATCCAGGCGAATTAGGAGTTTGTCGGCCCTGAGTCCGACAAACTCCTACTCATTCCACTTTTACGCCAGACTCCTTCACGATTCGGGCCCATTTCGCGGTATCGGCCTTGAGCAGGGCCGCGAATGCCTTGGGGCCGGTCTGCACGGGGGTCCCGCCCGTCGCCAGCCGCTCGCGCATGTCGGGAGCATCGAGGATGCGCGTGATCTCGGCGTTCAACCGCGCGATGATGGGCTGCGGCGTGCGCGCCGCCACCAGCACCCCGGTCCAGGTATTCGCGTCGAACCCCTTGTAGCCGGACTCGGCAACGGTCGGGACGTCGGGCAGTGCCGGGGCGCGTCGCGCCGAAGTCACCGCGAGCGCGCGTATCGTCCCGGCCTTGACCTGCGGTATCGCGGTCTCCAGCGACGCGAGGAAAAAATCCACCCTGCCGCCGAGGAGATCGGGAAACACCTGGCCGGCGCCCTTGTACGGCACGTGGATGAACTTGACGCCGGCCATGCGCTGGAGCAGCTCGCCCGTGAGGTGCCCGACGGTGCCGTTGCCGGTCGTGGCGAACGTCACCTGGCCCGGCTTCGCTTTCGCGGCGCTGACCAGGTCGGCAAGCGACTTGTAGGGCGCCTTGGCCGCGATCATGACGGTCACCGGAATCATGCTCACCAGGGACACCGGGGCAAAATCCTTCAAGGGCACGTACGGCAACTTGGAATAAAGCGAGGGGTTGATCGCGAGGTTGCTGGTCTGCCCCATCACGAGTGTGTAGCCGTCGGGCGCCGAATTGGCGGCCACCTCCATCCCCACGCTCCCGCCCGCGCCGGCCCGGTTGTCAATGACGATCCTCCAGCCGAGGGTTTCGGTCATCTTGTGGGTGACGAGGCGGGAAACGATGTCGGTCCCGCCGCCTGGCGGGAACGGCACGATGAATCGTATCGGCTTATTGGGGTAATCCCCTTGCGCGCATGCGGGCCCTACCGCGCACGCAATCGAAAGCAGCACTGCCCACGCGGCGCCATGAATTGCTCGATTCACCGTCCCTCTCCTTTCAACGCTTCCATCAATGAATGGGATGAACTCTAACAGTTTGTTGAAATATGCGCCGTGCAGAGTCATAACGTCATTCCCGCGGAGGCGGGTATCCCCTTCCCCCGCGTGCGGGGGAAGGTAGGATGGGGGCCGATACGTTGTCCCATTTACAGACGGAGTTTCTGGACTCCCGCCTTCGCGGGAGCGACGGTAGAATTTCAACCGCCTGCTAAGCTCCTGCTTTGCGTATCGCAACAGCGTTCCTTACAATAAACCGACATTCGTCACCCGTCGTTACTCGCCACCCGCAGGTTATGCAAGTCATCAAGCATCGCCCGATCGAAGCGCCGTTCGCCTGGAAAGGCGCAGACCTCCAGGACCGGACGGACTGGATACGCCCGTTCCGTACCGATGAATTGAAGGAAATCGATGCGGCGCTGCAGGGCGTGAAGAGGCGCGGGCTCGACTGGGTGGACGTCACACGGGAAGACTTCCCGCTCCCGGCGTTTTCATCCGAGCTGGCGAAGTTCGCGCAGGAATTCCCGGAAGTGCCGCGCCTGACGCAGGCCCAGGAGGACGCGCTCGATCTCTTCGGCGACCTCTCGGACGAGCTCGCGCTCAATATGTCATTCGAGCCGGGCGACATCCAGCTGCTCAACAACCATCTCATCTACCACGCGCGCACGCGCTACGACGACTATCCGGAAAAAGACAAAAAGCGCCTGCTGCTGCGGCTGTGGCTGGCGGTGCCGGGGAGCCGGCCCCTCCCCCGCGGCTACGAGCTGCTGTTCGGCAACATCGACGCCGGCGCGGTGCGCGGCGGCGTGCCGGCGCGAGAGGGATGGCGGGACGTCACGCAACTGCGCGCGCGGAAGTTACGCGCCGCAGCCGCAAAGACGTGACTTCAGTTCACCGTGATTCCGGCGGCCTTGACCAGCGCTGCGTTGATCCCGATTTCGTTCTTGATGTAAGCGTCGAACTGCTGCGGCGTCATCAGCATCTGCTCGGCGCCGAGCTTTGCCATGCGCTCGGTCAGGTCCGGTGACTGCAGCGCCTTCATGGTGTTCTGATGAAGCTTGGCCACGATGCCGCGCGAGATCTTGGCGGGCACGATCATGCCGACCCAGAAATTGTAGTCCGAGTTCGGAATGCCCGCTTCGAGCGTGGTGGGCAGGTCGGGCAGCGCCGACGAGCGCCTGGTGCTGCCGACCGCGAGCCCGAGGAGCCTCCCCTCCTTGAGGAATTGCAGGCAGGAGATGACCGGGCAGAAATAGATGTCCACTCGCCCGGTCAGCACGTCAGCGAGTGCCTCGGGCGTCCCCTTGAACGGCACGTGCACGCCCTCGAAACCGGCGCCGAGACGGAACCGCTCGGCGTTCAACTGCGTGGCGCTGCCTGCTCCCGCCGAGGCGTAGGTCAGCGTGCCCGGCTTCGCTTTCGCGGCGGCGACCAGGTCCTTCACCGCGCGCAGGCCCTTTGACGGCGCGATCACGAGCACGTTCGGGATGTTCGCGAGCACGGTGATCCCCGATAAGTCGCGCACGGTGTCGTAGGGGGTATTCGGATAGGTGGACGGCGTCACCGTGTGCGACGACGAGTGCACCAGTATCGTGTGGCCGTCGGGGTTCGCCTTGGCGACGACCCCGACGCCGATCGTACCGCCGGCGCCGGGGCGGTTCTCCACCACGACGATCTGACCGAGCTGTGCCGAGAGCCGCTCGGACACCATGCGCCCGATCGCGTCCGTGGCGCTGCCGGCCGTGAACGGCACCACCACTCGCAGCGGCCGCGCCGGCCAGGATGCGGCCGGCTCCGTCGCTGCGCCCTGCGCGTAAGCGCCCGCGGCTGCGGTGAGCAACGCCCCCGTCAGCGCGAACCGGTACCGTTGCGACGTCGTCATGATCAGCTCCTCCCCCGGCCATCGGGCCGTATGCGAAACACTTTTTGCGCGGTATCCCCGAGCATGCCGCCTTTCTGCGCCTCGGTAAAGTCCGCGTTCTGGATCACTTTCACCGGCTCCGGATCGCCGATGGGAAACGGCGCGTCGGAGCCGAGCATCACGCGCTCGACGCCCGCCTTGCGCGCGAGGTACTCCAGTGAATCCACATCGAACACAACCGAATCGAAATACATCGTGCCGAAACCCTTGCGT
This sequence comes from uncultured Streptomycetaceae bacterium, assembly GCA_964476235.1. Classification (GTDB taxonomy): domain Bacteria; phylum Pseudomonadota; class Gammaproteobacteria; order Burkholderiales; family SG8-41; genus SG8-41. The sequence goes on from CAYYZZ010000090.1 coordinate 8,263, forward strand.
GGATCGGCGTACTTGCCCTGAGCCTGGTGGCTGCGCGCAAGCCGCCCCAGCGCGTACGGCAGCGCCCCACCGCCGTGCGACAGGATGAACTTCATGCCGGTGAACTTGAGCAGGTGCCCGGAATAGAGCAGCCGCGACACGGCGATCGAGGTATCCACGAGGCGTCCGATCGCGTTCACGAGGTCGTAGTCGTTGAGACGCGGCTCGCCGCAGACGAACATCGGGTGCAGATAGACGGCGGCGCCCAGCCTGGAGGCCGCGTCCCAGAACGGATCGAGCGACGGATCGTCGAGGTTGCCGCCACCCTCGCCTTTGGGCAGCGTGCCGATCATGACGCCGCCAAACCCCCGGTCCATAGCCTCGCCGAGCACTTCGGCCGCGAACTTGCCGTCCTGCAGCGGCACGGTCGCGAGCGGCGTGAAGCGCGGCTCGTCGCGCAACTCGTCCCGCATGCAGTCGTTGATGAAGCGGCTCCACGCCAGCCCCTCGCGCGGAGCGAGCTCGTAGCCGAAGCTGTCGAGCCAGCCGCCCACGAGCTGGTGGTCGATGCCATTCTTGTCCATCCACGCGCGGCGGTCGGCGAGGTCGGAGAGCCGGGGGAAGATCGGACGCGTGGGCTCGGTCCCCGGAAACTGCAGGCGCGGCGGCCCGCCGCCGGCGTCGCGCAGCAGCTTCACGCCGGGAAATTGCGCCGCATGCGCGTCGAAGCGCGCGGTCAGGGCTTTCGGTGTGAAATGCGCGTGGATGTCGATGACGAGGTTTTTCATATTCCCAGCTCTCGGTTGTTAGCTGATTTATCTGATAGCGGGCAAGTATCGTAGCAGGACCATGACATGCGGGCTGGCAGTCGCGCGCGCGAGCCCAATCCGCCCGCGGACAACGACCGTTTTGGCGTGATAACATACGTTATAACGTCGCCACGGAGGCCCCTCAGCATGAAGCTCAAGATCACCACTATCGGCAACTCGGCCGGCGTCATCCTGCCCCGGGAGCTGCTGGCGCGATTGCGCGTCGCCAAAGGCGATGCGCTCTACGCCACCGAGCTGCCCGACGGCATCAAGCTCACGCCCTTCGACTCCAAGCTCGCCGGTGAGATGGAAGTCGCGGAGCGCGTGATGCGCAAGCGCCGCACCCTGCTGAAAAAGCTGGCCGGGAGCTAAGAGCGCCTAACATAGTGAACCACACGCTGCGCTGTCACGATTTTGGCTGGGGACTCCGCGCAAGTACCGGTCACACGATTTCGAGCAACGCCAGCCGGAGCATGTCAAGCCAAAATCGCGCCAGCCCACAAGGGGTTGCGGCCACAATCACCGCTAGCTTTGTCGCTCGGCTTGCCAATACGGTGAGTATTGGCTTCACCTCGCTTCGCGCTATCGGCGATTCTGACTCGCACCGCACGCGCGCTTCACTATGTTAGGCGCTCTACCGTGATCGTCTGGCTCGAAAAGGCGCTCGCGCTCGCCATCCACGATCGCCAGC
>CAYYZZ010000091.1:0-9496 GCA_964476235.1 uncultured Streptomycetaceae bacterium
GCTGATGGGCAACATCTCGACCAACTCGATCAATCCCATCCTGTTTGCGGGGAGGGTGAAGGCGAGCGCGATCAAGGATCTCACCGGCGTCACCCAGCTGGTCGCAATCCCCAACTTCATTCTCGGCAGCCCGAAGATCCCGGCGAATACGCTGAAGGGGGCGATCGATTACGCCAGGGCGCGCCCGGGACAGCTCAACTACGGCGCTCCGCTCGGCTCGTACGCGCACCTCGACATGCTGGCGCTGACAGCGCGGGCAGGAATCAGCATGGTGCACCTGCCAACGAAGGGAGCGGGTGAGACCCTCGCGAATCTGCTTCGCGGCGACTCCCACATCCAGGAATCCAACGTCGCGTCGAATATCGGGCCCGTGCGGGCGGGGCAGATCAAGGCGTACGCGGTGACCTCGGAGAAGCGCCTTGCCGTAACGCCGAACTTGCCGACCATGGCGGAAGCGGGGTTTCCGGGAATCGGCAGTCTCAACTGGAATGGCCTCTTCGTGCCTGCCCGCACGCCGAAGCCGGTCATTGCGAGACTGCACGCCGTCGCCGTCGCGGCCATGAAGGAGCTGGATGCGGAAGGCGTGCTGGAAAAGCGCCAGACGCCGATCGGCGTAAGCGGCTCGCCCGCCGGGTTCAACGACTACGTGCTGTCCGAGATGAAGCGCTGGGACAAGATCATCCGGGACAACAAGGTCAGGATCGACTGAACCCCCGTGAGAGCGGGAGAGCGCGAGAGCGGGAGAGCGAACTTCCCATCTCACGACCTCCCGATCTCCCGATTTCACGAATAGAAGACCATGGCTGATACGGCGACACCGTTGCGCGTGACGGCGCAGAAGCTGGAGGATTTCACGGCGCGGGCGTTCCAGGCGGTGGGCATTTCGCTCGTGGAATCGAAAAGCATTGCCGAGCTCATGGTGCGCGCCGACTTGCAGGGGTCCGAGGGGCACGGCGTGTTCCGGCTGCCTCAATACATCCGCCGCATCAAGGGCGGGGCGGTCAATATCAAGCCGAACATCCGCGTCGTGCGCGAGGCGGCGGGCATGGCGCTGGTGGACGGCGACAACGGCATGGGCCACCTCGTGATGCGCTTCGCCACCGGGAAGGCGATCGAGAAGGCGAAGACCGCGGGCGTGGCCTGGGTGGGCGTGAAGTGGAGCAACCATGCCGGGCCCGCCTCGCTCTACGCCGGCATGCCGGCCGAGCACGACATGATCGGTCTCTATCTGGCGGTCGGCAACGCCAATCACCTGCCGGCGTGGGGCGGGCTCGACATGCTGCTCTCGACCAATCCCATCGCCGTCGCGCTGCCCGCCGGCGGGGAGCCGGCGATCGTGCTCGACATGGCGACCACCGTCGCGGCCTACGGCAAGGTGAAGACCAAAGCTCAGCGCGGCGAGATGATGCCGGAAGGGTGGATGATGGACCGGCAGGGCCGGCCTTTGTTGGATCCGCAGCGTGCCAACGAGGGTTTCCTGCTGCCGATCGGCGGCTACAAGGGCTACGGCCTGGCGCTCGTCTTCGGGCTGCTCGCCGGGACGTTGAACGGCGCCGCGATGGGCAAGGACGTGGTGGACTTCAATGCCGACGATACGACGCCGACCAACACGGGGCATGTCATCGTCGCCATCAACGTTGAGGCGTTCCAGCCGGTCGCGGAGTTCAAGAAAAACGTGGACGTGCTGATACGTGACCTCCGCAAGTCAGAGCGCTTGCCCGGCGTGGACCGCATACGGCTCCCCGGAGAGGGCAGCCACGCGGCCCGGGCGGACCGCTCGAAGAATGGCATCCCGCTGCCCTCCCCGCTCGCCGCGAGTCTCGCCAAGCTCGCCTCGGAACTCAAGATCGCCCCGCTCGGCTGAACGCGAGTCACTCATTACCATTACCCGTCACACCTTTCTATTTGCACGCATGGTGTTCTGGCTCACACTCGCGGCGGTAACCGCCTGGCTGCTGTGGTACATGGTCAAGGTGCCGGGCACTTCATACTCCGGCGCGCTGAAGCCGCTCACCGGGGAAGAACAAACCATCGCGGAGGACCTGCGCCGCCATGTGACGGCGATCGCGAGCCGCGAGCACAACGTGTTCCGGTCCGCCGAGCTGGAGGCGTCGACCCAATACATCGAGAAGGCCCTGGCTGCGTTGGGCTACACGGTCGCGGCGCAGCGGTTCGTGTCGGGACCGGCCGAGGTGCGCAACATCGAAGTGGAAGTGAAGGGCGGGTCGCGCGCATCCGAGATTGTCATCGTCGGCGCGCACTACGACTCGGTCGCCGGCGCGGTCGGTGCGAACGACAACGGCTCGGGCGTCGCCGCGGTGCTGGAGCTCGCGCGCCTGCTCAAGGACGCGAAACCGGCGCGCACGCTGCGCTTCGTGGCGTTCGTGAACGAGGAGCCGCCTTTCTACCATAGCGACGCCATGGGCAGCCGGCAGTACGCGCGGCGCTCGAAAGAGAGGGGCGAGAACGTCGCCGCCATGCTCTCGCTGGAAACGATCGGCTATTACTCGGAGCAGCCGGGAAGCCAGCGTTATCCATTCCCGTTGAGTTTTTTCTATCCTTCGACCGGCAATTTCATCGCCTTCGTCTCTAACCTGTCTTCGCGGGCGCTGCTGCACGAGGCGGTCGCGGGCTTCCGGCGCCACGCCGGGTTCCCGTCCGAAGGGCTGGCCGCGCCCGCCTTCATCCCCGGGGTGGACTGGTCCGACCACTGGTCGTTCTGGGAGGAAGGCTGGCCGGCGCTGATGGTGACCGACACCGCCCCCTACCGCTACCCGCATTACCATACGCCGCAGGACACGCCCGACAAGGTGGATTACGAGCGGCTCGCGCGCGTAGTCACGGGGCTCCACCGCATGCTGCGCGAGCTGGTGTTACCATGATGTGGATAGGCAGGTGTTGGTGAGCGGGGCCGGAAAAAACGAGGGACGAACAGGAGGGCAAATGATAGATATCCTGGCACGCATGATGGTGGCGATCGTGATGCTGTCGGCATTGGCTGCGCAGGCGCAGCAGACTGCTCCTGACGCGCTGGTGAAGAGCACGGTGGAAGAAGTGCTGGTGGTGATCAAGCAAAGCAAGGACCAGAAGGCGCTGGTGGAGCTCGCCGAGAAGAAGGTGGTGTCGAACTTCGATTTCAAGGAGATGGCCCGGCTCGCCACCGGCCGCGCCTGGTCGCAGGCGAGCGCGGCGCAGCAGCAGGCGCTCGAGCGCAGCTTCCGCACGCTGCTGGTGCGGACCTACACCACCGCCCTGTCCCAGACCAGCGGCGAGGCGAAGGTGGAGGTGAAGCCGGCCACCCTGAAAGCGGGCGACTCGGAAACCGTGGTGCGGACCGTGGTCACGGAGCCCGGGAGGAAGCCGTTCGCCATAGACTACCGCATGCGGAGCACGCCCTCGGGCTGGAAGGTGTACGACGTGGTGGTGGAGAACTTGAGCCTCGTTACCAACTACCGCAGCTCGTTCCAGTCCGAGATCGGCCGTTCCGGCATTGACGGGTTGATCAAGATCATCGAGGACAAGAACCGCAAGCTCACCGAGGGCTGAGCGCCGCAGCGTGCCGTCCTCGCGCGCCTGCTGTCGTGGCATGGGTACAGCGAAAGCGCCTGAATCTTAAAGAATTGCGCGCGAACCGGCCGGCGCGCGTCGCCGTGCGGCGACAGTTTCGGTCCGGAAATATTTCACCCCCCTGCGGGAAGCCGTTGATTTAACTGCAAGTGCCTGTTCTGGCATGGCGTTTGCGCGACTATCCTGGCTGGTCAGGACTCCAGCGACTACCTGACAGGAGGAGGTCCCGATGAAGACGATGGCACGCATGGCAGGAACGCTCGCACTGCTGATTGCCTGCAGCGCGCATGGCCAGGGAGTGTCGCCCGACACGCTGGTGAAGGGCACGGTGAGCGAAATGCTCGCCATGATCAAGCAAACCAAGGACTCGCGCGCGCTCACCGAGTTCGCGGAACTGAAGTTGCTCTCGCACTTCGATTTCAAGGAAATGACCCGCATGGCGGTGGGGCGGCAGTGGTCGCAGGCGAGCGCCGCGCAGCAACAGGCGCTCGAACGCGTGTTCCGCACGCTCCTGATGCGCACCTACACCACCGCGCTCGCGCAGACGAACGGCGACCAGACGGTGGAGGTGAGGCCGATTGCGCTCAAGCAGGGGGACACGGACACCACGGTGCGCACGCTGGTCAAGGAGCCGGGTAGGAAGCCGGTGCCGATGGATTACCGCATGACGAACGCGTCGGGCGACTGGAAGGTGTACGACGTGGTGGTGGAGAACTTGAGCATCATCACCAATTACCGCAGCTCGTTCCACTCGGAGATCAGCCGTTCCGGCATCGACGGGCTGATAAAAGTGATCGAGAACAAGAACCAGAAGCAGGAAGGGTAGGCCATGACGCGGGGCGCGGGCGCGCTGCTCGCGTGCGGGCTGCTTGCGGCGGCCGCCTGCGCGTTCTCCGTTTCCGGGGCGCCGGCGAAGAGCGCCGCCCCGGCTGCTGCGGGCGCAATGCTGTACTTCAACGAGCGCGACGAAGGTTTCATTCGCGGCCATTTCCGGCGGGAAGGAGCCGTGACCGCAGGCGCGCGGAAAAGCCTGCTGCCCGGGGAACTGGAGGCAAGGCTCGTACCGCTGCCGCCGGGATATGAGCGCGTCATCGTGGGCCGTGACGTGATGCTGATACAGGCGCCGACGCTCCTCGTGCTCGACAGGCTCAGGGACGTGGTGAAGGCGGGCGCGGGCGATTGAGGATAGGGCTTGGGCGGGCCGCGCGGCGTGAACCAGTTCACACCGCGCGACAGGGTTGTCACTGCGCCGTTGCAGCCTGTACAGTCAGGCGATGCAGCGCTATTACCCCCGGTCCTTCCTCAAGCTGCTCCTGGTCGGCTTCACGCTGGTTGCGCTGCCGCTCATCTTCGCGCTGGTCAACAACGCGATCTCGGTGGACCGGCTCGCCAACCAAAGCCAGAACGCGGTGTACCAGGCGGTGCAGGCCACCCAGGCCAGCCGGCGGCTCTCGCAGCTGCTCGGCGCGCTCGAGCGCACCGCGCGCCAGATCGTGATCCTCGACGACCGGTCGTTGCTCGACGCCTATGTGGCGAACCGCCGGCAGTTCGAGCAGACAGTGGCGGAATTTTCCCGTTTACCTCTCGAAACCGGGCAAAAGAGCGCGCTCGACGAGATCGTGAGCGGGGAAGCTGAAATCTTCGCGGCACTGTCCGGGACGGCCACGAAAGGCACGCAGTTGAAAGGCGCCGTCGAGCGCTTCGTGAAACTGGCCGACTGGGCCCAGTCCATCGTGGCGAGCTCGAACGCGCAGATCGACCGCGAGGTCGAGGCGATGCGCACCACCGCCGACCAGGCCCAGCGCATCACGTACTGGCAGTTGCTGGCATTGATCCCGGTGGTGGCGTTCCTGGTGATCGGCTTCTCCATCCTCATCACGCGTCCCATCCGCCAGGTGGACGCCGCGATCCGGCGGCTTGGCGCCGGGCAGTTCCGCGCGCCGGTAACGGTCAGCGGGCCGCAGGAACTCGAGCAGCTCGGCGAGCGGCTGGAGTGGATGCGGCGCGAGCTGCTCGACCTGGAAGAGCAGAAGAACCGCTTCCTGCGGCAGGTGTCGCACGAGCTGAAGACGCCGCTTACCGCGCTGCGCGAAGGCGCCGAATTGCTTTCCGAGGAAGCGGTGGGCAAGCTCACCGCGGAGCAGCGCGAGATCGTGGAGATCCTGCGCCACAACAGTGTAGAATTGCAGAAGCTGATCGAAGACCTGCTGTCCTTCGGCGCGAGCCAGTTCCGCAAGGTGACGGTGGACCTGGAGCCGGTGGAAATCCGGCGCATCGTCGAGCGCGTGGCCGCTGACCAGCGGTTGGCGGCCAGGGCCCGCGGCCTGACGCTCGATGTCTCCGCCGAGGATGTCATGCTGCCCGCGGACCCGGAAAAACTGCGCGTTGCGCTCGACAACCTGGTATCCAATGCCATCAAGTTCTCCCCGGAGGGCGCATCCATCAGGGTTGCCTCGCGACTCGACGGTGACGTGCTCGAGCTGGACGTGATCGACCAGGGGCCGGGCATCCCGTCTGCGGAGCGCGCGCGCATCTTCGACCCTTTCTACCAGGGTCGGCATGCCGGCGCGGGGCCGATGCGCGGGACGGGCATCGGGCTTTCCGTCGTGAAGGAATACGTGTTCGCTCACGGCGGCAGCGTGGAGGTCGTGGACTCCCGGCAGGGCGCGCATATGCGCATCCGGCTGCCCATGACCCGTACCGAGGGGCCTGCGGCATGAGCTTGAGGAAGGGGTTTGCCCTCGTTTGCATAGGCAGCGTGACCGTGCTCACCGGCTGCACGGCCATGCGCAGCGTGGAGACCCGGGAGCCGGCCCCCTGGGTGCAGGCCGGCAGTCCTCAGCCCGCCTCGGATGCCGACAGCCTGCTGCTGTATTACCAGCACGTCAGGAAGCTCTCCGGCGCGGAATTCGGCCGGGAGCACGAGGTGGCGCGGCAGGCGTATAACCGCGCGCGCTCGGATTTCAACCGCGTCCGGTTTGCGATGGTGATTTCGCTGCCCAATACCGGGTACAGCGACGAGGGGCGCGCGCTGGAGCTGCTCGACCCGGTTTCAAGGAATCAGAATGGCCAGCTGCACGGGCTTGCTTACCTGCTGGCTTCCCAATTGCAGGAGCGCAAGCGGCTCGATGCGAACGCCCAGGGCCTCCAGCAAAAACTGGACGCTTTGAGGTCGCTCGAGCGCAGCATGATAGAGAGAAAACGATGAATGCACCGCGCACCAATATCCTGGTCGTCGACGACGATCCGGACCTGCTCCGGCTGATGCAGATCCGCCTGACCGCGGCCGGTTATACCGTGTCGACGGCGGAGAGCGGCGAGCGCGCGCTCGTCCAGGCGAGCGTCGCGCGCCCGCAGCTGGTGGTGACCGACCTGCGGATGGAGGGGATGGACGGCATGACGCTGTTCGAGGCCCTCCGCGCCGATCACCCGACGATGCCGGTCATCATCCTGACCGCGCACGGCACGATTCCCGACGCGGTGGCTGCGGTCCAGCGCGGCGTATTCGGCTATCTCACGAAGCCGTTCGACCCCAAGTCGCTGTTGACCGAGGTCGAGCGGGCGCTGGCCATGGCGGGCGGCGTCCATGCGGCCGGCGATGCCGGCGGCGAGTGGCGCCGGGACATCATTACCCGCAATTCCGCCATGGAGGACGTGCTGGCCAGGGCGCGCATGGTGGCCGAGAGCGATGCGAGCGTGTTCATCCAGGGCGACTCGGGCACGGGCAAGGAGCTGATCGCGTGCGCCATACACAAGGCGAGCCCGCGGCGCGATGCGGCCTTCGTCGCGATCAATTGCAGCGCGATCCCCGAGCCGCTGCTCGAGTCGGAGCTGTTCGGGCACGTGAAGGGCGCCTTCACCGGCGCGGTGCGAGACAACAAGGGGCTGTTCCAGTCCGCCAACCGGGGCACCCTGTTCCTCGACGAGATCGGCGACATGCCCGTCTCCCTCCAGGTCAAGCTGCTGCGCGTGCTGCAGGAGAAAAAAGTGCGGCCGGTCGGGTCGACCGAGGCGCACGACGTCGATGTGCGCGTAATCTCCGCGACCCACCGCAATCTCGAAGCGGAAATGGCGGCGGGAAATTTCCGCGAGGATCTCTATTACCGGCTGAACGTGGTCGCGCTGTCGCTGCCGCCGCTTGCCGAGCGGCGCGAGGACATCCCCTTGCTTGCCGGTTATTTCCTGTCGTCGCTCGCGGAGAAATACAAGAAAGCGGTCAACGGCTTCGCCCCGGAGGCGCTGGAGCTGATGGTGGCGGCGTCCTGGCCGGGCAACGTGCGCCAGCTCTACAACGTGGTCGAACAGTCGGTGGCGCTCGCCACCACGCCGATCATCCCGGTGTCGCTCGCGCAGCAGGCGATCCAGAACCAGCAGGCCGAGTTCGCCTCTTTCGAGGAGGCGCGGCGCCGCTTCGAGCGCGAGTACCTGACGCAGCTGCTGAAGATCACCGAGGGCAACGTGACGCAGGCCGCGCGCCTCGCCAAGCGCAACCGCACCGAGTTCTACAAGCTGCTCGGGCGGCACCAGCTCGACCCCAAGCTCTTCAAGTCAAAATAAAACGGCGCCTGTGGCGCCGTTTTATTTTGCACCTGCCCAAGCCGGATCGAATCCCCATTCTCGGTTCGCACGTTGGATGGCGAGCCGGGATGTCCCTTCGTTCAAAACGCGCATACCGGCGTGCCTGCGTTTCGATTTCGTCTGTCCACGGGTGGGCTCGGGATGTCGCGATGTGCGCGTTTTGTCGCTGGGCCGCGACAGAAAAACCCCAGCCGAATCACCCGGGTAAGCCGGATGCGAAGCCGCTTGTTGCTGAACGACGACATCCCGTACCAGAAGCGCCTGGACAAGTATTTGATTTAAAAGGAAGACGCGACCTGGCACGGCAGTTGCGGCGCTTGCCGTGAGCACAAGCTCGTGTTCGTCATTTTCTTGTTGCTCGAAGAAAGGAGGGAAACATGGAAACCGTCAATTCCATGGAAAACGCGGTTCAGAAACGCCCCGGGATACTCTATCCCGTGATGCTGATCGCCGCGATTGCGGTGATCGTGTTCAGCGCAGCGGGCATCGCCACCATGATGGGCTGGATGCCGAGCGCGCAGTCGAAGATGGAGCCGTCGGCGCAGGCGTCACCGGAGGCGGCGAAACCCGCGGCAAACCGGCCGCGGACGGTGGCATCCACGCCCGCCGCCTGCACGGATTGCGGCGTGGTCGAGTCGATCCGCGCGGTCGAGGTGAAGGGCGAGGGCAGCGGGGTCGGGGCGATCGGCGGCGCCGTGGTCGGCGGTATTCTCGGCAACCAGGTCGGCCGCGGCAGCGGGCGCACGGCGGCCACCGTCGTCGGCGCCGGTGCGCCTTGAAGGGAGCAAACAATGAGCACGATCAGTAACGGGCGCCCCAAGCGGGTCAACACCGAATTCCGGGGGGACGAGGCGGTCGAGATCGATATCCTGGAAGTCGGTCCTCGTGAAACATCTCGAGGAGCGCGAAGCCCCGGTGCAAGCCGAGCCGACCCGCGTCGTCAGCATGCAAAAATGAAAACCGGGAACTGGATGTTGGTGTATATCGGCGCGTTGCTTGCGGGCTGCGCGGCCTCGCCCGAGCCCGAGCCGAAGCCGCCGCAGGTCAACCTGGGCGGCTATTCCGAATCCTTCAAGCAGGGCTATGCCGAAGGCTGCGAGAGCGCCGGCACCCGCAGCCAGCGGCGCAACGAGGGCCGCTACAAGACCGAGGCCGACTACATGATGGGCTGGAACGACGGGTTCAGCGTATGCCGCAAGGGCCGCTAACTTAGCTATTAGCTATTAGCTATTAGCTATTAGCTATTAGCAATTAGCTCTTAGCCAGCCAAAAGCCAAAAGCCAAAAGCCAAAAGCTAAAAGCTAAAAGCTAAAAGCTAAAAGCTAAAAGCTAAAAGCTAAAAGCTAAAAGC
>CAYYZZ010000091.1:9596-9661 GCA_964476235.1 uncultured Streptomycetaceae bacterium
TGAAGGCTATCCCTGGACGCGGGAGATCCGGACCACTTCGGGTACGCGCCGCAGTTCCCGCATGA
>CAYYZZ010000092.1:0-7646 GCA_964476235.1 uncultured Streptomycetaceae bacterium
TTCCCGCAGAACGAGCAGTAGAGCAGTTTTTCCCCGCCGACTTTGTCAGACATAGCCCGTCCCCAAGTCTACGACCTCATTTTACGCCTTCGGTTCTCGTCGACAGGACCTTGTCCACGATCCCGTATGTCAGTGCCTGGTCGGCGCTCAAGAAATTGTCGCGATCGGTGTCCTTTTCGATGGTCTTGATATCCTGGTTGGTGTGCTTGGCCATGATCTCGTTGAGCCGCGCCTTGAGGTAGAGGATCTCCTTGGCGTGGATTTCCACGTCCGAGGCCTGCCCCTGGAAACCGCCCATCGGCTGATGGATCATCACCCGCGAGTTCGGCAGGCAGTAGCGCTTGCCCTTGGCGCCTGCCGCGAGCAGCAGTGCCCCCATGCTCGCCGCACCCCCGACGCACAGCGTGGAGACGTTGGGCTTGACGAACTGCATGGTGTCGTAGATCGCAAGCCCGGCCGAGACCGAGCCTCCCGGCGAGTTGATGTAGAACGAGATCTCCTTGTCGGGGTTGTCCGACTCGAGGAACAGCAGCTGCGCGACGATCAGGTTGGCGGTCACCTCGGTCACCGGGCCGACCAGGAATACCACGCGCTCCTTCAATAAACGCGAGTAGATGTCGTAGGCGCGCTCGCCCCGCCCGCTCTGCTCGATCACCATCGGGATCAAGCCGAGGCCCCTGGGTTCGGTGCTTTGCGCCATTATCGTTTCCCCATTAATTCGTCGAATTCAATCGGCTTGTCCGCCACTTTCGCGACGCCAAGTGCCCACGTCACCACGTTCTCTTCCGCGACGACGGACTCGATGTCGCGCAGCCGCTCCGGCTCGGCGTAAAACCATTTCACGACGTCCTGGGGCCGCTCGTAGCTTTGCGCCTGCTCCTCGACCAGCGTCCGCACCTGCTCCGGCCGGGGAAACAGGTTGTGCGCCTTCATCACCTCGCCGAGGACCAGGCCGACGCTGACCCGGCGCTCCGCCTGCTTCTCGAACAGGTCCGCGGGCAGCGGGGTATCGTCCGTGACCTTGACGCCACGCACCGCCAGCTCCTGCCGGGCGCCCGCCTGCAGGCGCTTGGCCTCGAGCTGGACCAGCGACTTCGGGGCTTCGACCCGGGTGGCGTCGAGCAGCGCCTGTATGACCTGTTCCCTGACGCGGGCCTTCAGCTTGGCCTTGATCTCGCGCTCCAGGTTGGCCCTGATCTCGGCGCGCATCCTGGTGATATCGCCATCCTCGACGCCAAGGCTCTTCGCGAAGTCGGCGTCGATCTCTGGCAGGCGCGGCCCGGCTACCTGCTTGACCGTGATTTCGAAACGGGCGGTTTTGCCCGCCACCTCCTTGCCGTGATAATCGTCCGGGAAACGCAGATCGAACGACTTCGATTCCCCCGCTTTCATCCCGACCAGGTTGGCCTCGAAATCCGGCAGCAGCCGTCCGCCACCCAGCACGACCGCCTGATCCTTGGCGCTCGAGCCCTGAAACTCCGCGCCGTCCAAGGTCCCGCGGAAATCGATCGTGACGCGGTCGCCATTCTCCGCGGCGCGCTCGACCGGCTCGAAACGGGCGCGCTGCTTGCGCATGATCTCGATGGTCTTGTCCACTTCCGCCTCGCTCACCTCCAGCAACGGGCGCTCGATGGCGGCGTTGGAGATGTCCCCCACCACCACCTCGGGGTAGATCTCGAAAGTGGCGCTGTACTGAAATTCGCCGGCGCGCTCGGCAACCGGCTGCAGCTCGAACCGCGGGTAACCCGCGACCTTCAGGTTCTGCTGGCGCACCACCTCGCCGAAGCTTTTCTGCATCACGTCGCCCAGCACCTCCTGCCTCACCTGCGGGCCGTAGTGCTGCACGACCACCTTGAGCGGCACCTTGCCGGGCCGGAAGCCGTGCATCTTCACGGTTCGCGACAGGCGCTTGAGGCGGTGCTCCACCTCGCTGTCGATCTCGGCGGCGGGCAGGGCGACGCTCAACCTTCGCTCGAGTGCGCTTAACGTTTCCAAGTTTGCTTGCATCTGCCGTTAGCTATTGAACGATACCAGTGATCACTTTGGGGTACAACACCTGCGCGCCGGCCCCGTCTGGCGAACGACACCCACATCGATACGCACGGATCGGAAGCCGGCACCGCCACCTCGCACCACGCGCGAGAAGCGCCCGTGGTGCGAAAGGAGGGACTCGAACCCCCATGCCTTGCGGCGCCAGAACCTAAATCTGGTGCGTCTACCCATTCCGCCACTTTCGCGACTTTCTGATTGTAATATAATCAGGTATGCGCCGGAAGCTTGCAAGCTGTCTTAAGGTTGCAACGCAGCCTTTTGATTATAATGATATTTTGCGTAGCAGCAAATGGGCATCAACCACTACGAAAATTTCCCGGTCGGCTCCTTCCTCCTTCCCCCCCAATTTCGCCATCCGGTAGCGTGGATCTACCGTTTTGCGAGGGAAGCGGACGACTTTGCCGACGAGGGAAACGCCCCCGATGACGTCAGGCTGGGGCAACTGGAGCACTTTCGCGAGCAGCTGCGCAAGATCGAGCGCGGCGAACCGACTGACATTGCGTGGTTTGCAACGCTCGCCGGCGTGATCCGGGATCATCAGCTGCCCGTCGGCCTTTTTCACGACCTGTTGTCGGCGTTTTCCCAGGACGTCACCCGCAAACGCCATGCCGACTTTGCCGAAGTTCTCGATTACTGCCGCCGCTCGGCCGACCCGGTGGGCCGTCTGCTGCTGCATCTATTCGGCCGCGCCACGCCAGAGAATCTCCAGCGCTCCGACTCGATCTGCTCGGCGCTGCAACTCGTCAACTTCTGGCAGGATGTCGAGATCGACTACGCCAAGGGCCGCGTCTATCTGCCGCAGGACGAAATGCAACGCTACGGAGTCACCGAGCAGCACATCGCCGAGCGGCGCTGCGACGATGCGTGGCGCGCGCTCATCCGGTTCCAGATCGAGCGGGCGCGCGGCATGCTGCAATCGGGCGCGCCGCTCGGGCGTGCCCTGCCCGGCCGCATCGGGCTCGAAATCCGCGCCACCGTGCAAGGCGGGCTGCGCATTCTGGAAAAGCTCGAGCACGCGCATTGCGACATGTTTCGCCAGCGGCCGGTGCTGAAATGGCTCGACTGGCCGCTGCTCATCGCGCGGGCGCTTTGAGCCAGTGACATGATAATGCGTGACGTGATGATGCGTGACGTGATACGGCGAGTTAGAAACAATACTAGTCACGCATTTCCATGTCACGCTGCATAATGTCACGCTGCACGAAGCACTGGCAGTGATGAATCCCCACGACTATTGCCAAACCAAGGCGGCGGGAAGCGGCTCGAGCTTCTACTACAGCTTCCTGTTCCTGCCGCCGGAGCGCCGGAGCGCGATCACCGCGCTCTATGCGTTCTGCCGCGAGGTGGACGACGTGGTGGACGAGTGCACGGACCAGGCAGTCGCGCAAATGAAGCTGGCGTGGTGGCGCAAGGAAGTGGCCGCGATCTATCACGGCGCGCCCCAGCACCCCGTGGCGCGCGCGCTGGCCGAGGTCGCCCCCCGCTTCAATCTCGCCGAGGCGCGCCTGATCGACATCATCGACGGCATGGAAATGGACCTGACGCACAACCGCTATCCCAGCTTCGATGCGCTCAGGCCCTACTGCCATCGCGTGGCCAGCGTGGTCGGGCTGCTCTCGGCGGAGATTTTCGGCTACCAGGACCGGCGCACGCTGGAGTACGCCGCCGACCTCGGCATGGCGTTCCAGCTCACCAATATCATTCGCGACGTGGGCGAGGACGCGCGCCGCGACCGCATCTACCTGCCGCTCGACGAGATCGGACGCCATGGCGTGAGCGAGTCGGACATCCTGCAGTCGCGCGAAACCGACGGCTTCCGGCGCCTGATGGAATTCCAGATCGAGCGCGCGCTGGAGTTCTACCGCGACGCGTTCGCAAAACTGCCCGCGCAGGACCGGCGCGCGCAGCGCCCGGGGCTCGTCATGGCCGCGATCTACCAGACCATGCTCGACGAGATCCAGCGCGACGGGTGCCGCGTGCTGACGCAGCGCACTTCACTGACCCCGGTCCGCAAGCTCTGGATCACGTGGCGGACGTGGATCAAGGGCTGACGCAGCCAACGGCGTCCCAGATACTGCGTCGCAGATACGGCGTCCCAGATAGTGCGTGGTAAACCAACGTGAGACCGACGTTTCATCTGAGACGCTTCGCCTGAGACGCTTCACCTGAGACGCTTCACCTGAGACGCTTCACCTGAGACGCTTCACCTGAGACGCTTATGGACCTACAGTTGACGGGCAAGACAGCGCTGGTCACCGGCGCGAGCATGGGCATCGGCCGCGCCATCGCGAAGGGGCTCGCCGCGGAAGGCGTCAAGCTGTGCATCGCGGCGCGGCGGCGGCCCCTGCTCGAGGCGCTGGCGAAAGAGATCGTTGCGTGCGGAGGCACGGAGCCGGGCATCGTCGAAATCGACATCATGCAGGAAGGCGCCCCGGTGAAGCTCGTGCAGGCGGCGCAGCGCCTGCTGGGCACGATCGACATACTCATCAACTCCGCCGGCGGCAGCAAGCCCGCGATCTCCGTCGATGCGCCGGATGAAGCATGGGAAGAAGCGATGACTCTGAACTTCGTCCGCGTGCGCCAGGTCACCCACGCCGTCCTGCCCGGCATGATCGGGAAACAATGGGGGCGCGTCATCAACATCAGCGGCAAGTCGGAGCCCGAGAAGCTGATCGCCGCGACGCCGACCAAGGCCGCGATCCATGCCTGGGCCAAGGGACTGTCGCGCGAGGTGGGCAAGCACGGCATCACCGTCAACAGCATCCCGCCGGGCCGGATCATGAGCGAGCAGATCCGGCAGAAATACTCCGAGGAATTCCGCGCGAAGCAATCCGCCGAGGAAATCCCGGTCGGGCGCTATGGCGAGCCGGAAGAACTGGCGGCCCTTGCCGTGTTCCTCGCCTCTCCCGTCGCCAGCTACATCACCGGCGCGGTGCTGCCGGTGGATGGCGGCCTCCGCCGCTACGCGTTCTGACTGCGTCCCAGGTACGGCGTCCCGGATGATCCGTCCCAGATACGGCGTCTCAGATACTACGTCTCAGATAAAGCGTCTCAGATAGAGCGGGTGAGAGACGCTTCGTCTGGGACGCTTTACCTGAGACGCCTCACCTGCGACGCCTTACCTGAGACGCTTCTCTTGGCCGTATAATCAGCCGATCTCTTGGAGAAAATCGTATGCAGACCAAAATCCCATGCGTGATCATGCGCGGCGGCACGTCGCGCGGGCCGTATTTCCTGACCACCGATCTGCCCTCCGACCCGAAAACGCGCGACAACGTGCTGCTCTCGGTGATGGGCTCGCCGCACGAAATCCAGGTGGATGGCATCGGCGGCTCGCACTCGGTGACGAGCAAGGTGGCCATGATCAGCAAGTCGAAGCATCCCGAGGCGGACGTGGATTACCTGTTCGCCCAGGTGCAGATCAACGAAAGGATCGTCGATACCAAGCCCAACTGCGGCAACATGCTGGTGGGCGTGGGCCCGTTCGCGATCGAAACGGGGCTGGTGCCGGCGAAAAACGGCGAAACCACGGTGCGCATCTTCAACGTGAACACGCAGGCGCTGGTGGAAGCCATCGTGCAGACGCCGGGCGGAAGAGTGACCTATGAAGGCAAAGCCTCTATCGACGGCGTCCCGGGCACGGCGGCGCCGGTCGGGATCAATTTCAAGGGCGGCATCGGGTCGGTCACCAAGAAGCTGCTGCCCACCGGCAGGCCGCTCGACGTGATCGACGGCGTGGAAGTAAGCTGCGTGGACGTCGCGATGCCGGTGATCCTGATGCGGGCGGAAGCGTTCGGCAAGACCGGGCACGAAAGCCCCGCCGAGCTCGACGCCGACAAGGCATTGTTCCAGCGGATGGAAGCGGTCCGCCGCAAGGCCGGCGTGTTGATGGGCATGGGCGACGTCTCGAAGCTGGTGGTGCCGAAGATTGCGCTGCTGTCCAAACCGCGCAAGGGCGGCACCATCACCTCGCGCTTCTTCGTGCCCGACGCCTGCCACAAGGCACATCCGGTAACCGGCACGGTGTGCATCACCTCGGCGTGCGCCATACCCGGCACGGTGGCCTCCAGGCTCGTCGCGCTGCCACCCGCGCCGCAAGGCATCATCGAGATCGAACATCCCTCCGGCAAGATCGCCATCGATTTCGACGCCGACTTTACCGGCGACAAACCGGTCATACGCCGCGCCGCCCTGATCCGCACCGCGCGTCGCATCTTCGAAGGCCAGGTCTGCGTGCCCGAGGAGGTCTGGGCGGGCAGCAAGCGCGCCGCGCAACCCGCTGCAGCCGCGGCTTAGCGCCCTTCGCAGCACCTCCCGCATGAACGTGGCCGTGATCGGCGGTGGCTACGCCGGCATGGCGGCGGCCGTCACGCTCGCCGAACGGCGGGTGCCGGTCACGGTATTCGAAGCGGCAAAAACCCTCGGCGGGCGGGCACGCCGGGTCGAGTACCGCGACACCGCGCTCGACAACGGCCTGCACATCCTGGTCGGCGCCTATAGCGAGACGCTTCGCCTGATGCGCCAGGTCGGCGCCGATCCCGAACTGCTGCTGCTGCGTCTCCCCCTCACCTGGCAAATTCACGAGCGTTTCTCGCTGGCGGCCGCCCGCCTGCCGGCCCCGCTGCACCTGCTCGCAGGGCTGCTCACCGCGCGCGGCGCGCCCGTCCTGGAGCGCCTGGCCGCGGCGCGCTTCATGCTGAGCATGCGGCGGAAGGGTTATGTCCTGCCGCATGACACCACCGTCGCCATACTGCTGGAGTGCGAGGCGCAGGGCGCGAACCTGACGCGGCTGCTGTGGCGGCCGTTGTGCGTCTCCGCGCTCAACACCCCGCCCGAGTCGGCCTCGGCGCAGGTATTCCTCAACGTCCTGCGCGACAGTCTCGACGCCGACCGGGCGGCAAGCGATCTTCTTCTGCCGCGGGCCGACCTGTCGCGCCTGTTTCCCGAGCCTGCAGCCGATTACGTCAAGGCGAACGGCGGGGAGATGTTGACCGGACAGCGCGTCACCGGGATCGATGAGGCCGAAGGCAGTTTCACGGTGCACTGCGCCGATGGAGCTCGAGGCTACAGCCACGTCGTGTGCGCCCTGCCCCCTTATAACGCGGGAGTGTTCCTGATCGGCATCTCGGCGCTGGCCGAGGTAGCCGAGACGATCGGGCAGCTGGCTTACCAGCCGATCTACTCGGTCTATCTCCAGTATCCACGGCAAGTGCGCCTGCCCGCCCCGATGCTGGGATTCGACAGCGCGCTGCTGCAGTGGGCATTCGATCGCGGCGTGCTGGGAGGACAGCACGGCATGATCGGCGCGGTGATCAGCGCGGAGGGCCCGCACCAGGACCTGTCGCAGGACGAGCTCGGTCATCTCGTGCACCAGGAACTGCAGCAGCAGCTCGGCCCGCTGCCCGAGCCCTCGTGGTGCCGGGTCATTGCTGAAAAGCGCGGCACCTTCGCCTGCACGGCGGGACTCAAGCGGCCGGAATCGCGCACCCCGCTCAGGAATTTTTTCCTCGCGGGCGACTACGTGGCGAGCGGCTATCCCGGAACAATCGAATCCGCCGTGCGAAGTGGCGTCAGCGCGGCACGCATGATTCTCG
>CAYYZZ010000092.1:7746-9646 GCA_964476235.1 uncultured Streptomycetaceae bacterium
AGTGGCTGAACGCGAATCCCAGCAGTACGACGTCGTGATCGTGGGCGCGGGCCCCGCCGGCCTCGCCGCGGCAATCCGCCTGAAGCAGCTCGCCGCGCAGCACCAGCACGAGGTCAGCGTCTGCGTGCTGGAAAAAGGCTCCGAGGTCGGCGCGCACATCCTGTCCGGCGCGGTGATGGACCCGCGCGCGCTGAACGAGCTTTTTCCCGACTGGCAGCAGCTCAACGCCCCCCTCAATGCGCCGGTCGCCGAGGACCGCTTCCTGTTTCTCACCGAAGACGCCTCGTACAAGGTGCCGGACTTCATGCTGCCGGGGTGCTTCCGCAACCACGGCAACTACGTGGTGAGCCTGGGCAACGTCTGCCGCTGGCTCGCGCAGCAGGCTGAGGGGCTGGGCGTCGAGATCTTTGCCGGGTTCGCTGCCGCGGAAGTCCTGGCGGGCGAGAACGGCGCGGTGCGGGGCGTCGCCACCGGGGACATGGGCATCGGGCGCGACGGCAAGCCGACCGCGAGCCATCAGCCCGGCATGGAATTGCACGCCCGTTACACCTTCTTCGCCGAGGGCTGCCGCGGCCACCTCGGCAAGCAGCTGCAGGACCGCTACAACCTGCGCGCCGGCGCCGACCCGCAGGTCTACGGCCTCGGCATGAAGGAGTTGTGGGAGATCAGGCCCGAGCAACACCAGCAGGGGCTGGTCATCCACACCGCGGGCTGGCCGCTTGCGACGGACACTTACGGCGGATCGTTTTTGTATCACCTCGAGAACAACCAGGTCTCGATCGGCTTCGTGGTGGGGCTGGGCTACAACAATCCTTACCTCAGCCCCTACGAGGAATTCCAGCGTTACAAGACGCACCCCGCGATCCGCCGCTTTCTCGAAGGCGGCAAGCGCATCGCCTACGGCGCGCGGGCGATCACCGCCGGCGGCCTGCAGTCGCTGCCCAAGCTCGTGTTTCGCGGCGGCTGCCTGATCGGCGACGACGCGGGCTTCCTCAATGCAGCGCGCATCAAGGGCAGCCACGCGGCGATGAAATCGGGGATGCTGGCCGCGGAGGCCGCTTTCATCGCGCTGCGCGCGGGACGCTCGCACGACGAGCTCGGCGCCTATCCCGAGTCATTCCGCGCGAGCTGGCTGCACGACGAGCTCCACCGCGCGCGCAACTTCAAGCCCTGGATGAGCAAGGGACTCGTGCTCGGCACCCTGATGGTGGGCGTGGATCAGGTCGTTCTGCGCGGCCAGGCGCCGTGGACGCTGCACCACGACCACGCCGACCACGAGACGCTCAAGACCCGGTCGGAGGCGGAGCCGATCGCCTATCCCAAGCCCGACGGCGTGATCACCTTCGACTGCCTGTCCTCGGTTTTCATCTCCAACACCAACCACGCCGAGGACCAGCCCTGCCACCTCACGCTCAAGGACGCGGGGGTGCCGATCCAGGTCAACCTCGTGCTCTACGACGCGCCGGAGCAGCGCTACTGCCCCGCCGGGGTGTACGAGATCGTGCGTGACGCCGACGGGAAAAACCCGCGGCTGCAGATCAACGCGCAGAACTGCGTGCACTGCAAGACCTGCGACATCAAGGACCCGACCCAGAACATCGTCTGGGTCACACCCGAGGGCGGCGGCGGGCCGAACTACCCCAACATGTAATGCGTGCAGACGCAGGCCCGGCGCGCGAGTCTCGTTCGTGCCGGGCGGCGGAATAAACCGATGGACTCCTGAGTTAGAATAACCGCGCTCAATTATCGAAACGATGAATTGCCATCGGCATGACAGCGCCCGAGGATAAGAGCAAGAGTCCACCGAAAGGCGTCGGCACGATCCCGCCTGGAGCAGCAAGAGACGCCCCCACCATCCCGCCCGGGAGATCGAAAGACGTCCCCACCATCCCGCCCAGGG
>CAYYZZ010000093.1:0-9635 GCA_964476235.1 uncultured Streptomycetaceae bacterium
AGTTTGCATGGATTAGTTGGCAGTTGACAGTGGGCAGTTGACAGTAACTTCGAACTCGCTGCTGCAAACTGCAAACTGACGGCTGCCAACTTTCTAAAGGATGAATGAGTCGAATCACGACTCACGAATCACGACTCACGCCGTTCTGCTTAAGGATGAATGACGACCCGAAACCAGTGATGAGGTGATGGGGTGATCCCATCACTCGCGCTGGTGCGCTACTTCAGCGCGACAACCAGCGCCAGTCCTATCAGCGCGACGGCCATGACGACGGAGGCCAGGAGCAGCACCCGGGTGCGCACGCGCAGGACCTCGACGGCCTCGACCAGGTGGTTGTTCTGCTCGGCGAGGCTGGTGACGAGCTCGGAGGCGGCGGTCAGTTCCTTGCGCAGCTCCGCGATCTGTTCTTCCAGTGCCCGCTGATCTGCCGCCTGCCCCTGTCCGCTCACCCGCGGCGCCTCCTGCTTCTTGACGGCATCCCAAAGCTTCTGCGCGCTCTTTGCGATCGAAGGCGCGGCTACGATCAATGCGGCCCAGGGTATGGCTTTGAATGCGGTGATCCAGCCGGCCATATTTAAGACCCGTGATGAGTGATGGGTAATAAGTGGATTATCCGGAAAACCAAGCTACTTTACTCTCATCACCCATCACCCATCACTCATCACCCATCACTCGCCTGGCGTGTTGCTACGCAACGCTCGCCAGGCGGGTTAAATGTGCGTAGCATCGTGACCCCCGGCCATTCCGGGCGGAGTCGAGCCGTGCAATACCCAGATATCACGTTCAGCGGAAAATCGGGCGAGAAGTACCGCTTCCAGGCCTGGTCACTGGAAACAAAGTTCAAGCCCATGGCGGCCGTGTACTTCGTGACGAAGCGCGCGCAGGACAGCAGCACCTACCGCAGGGCCTCCCACGACAGCATCTACATCGGCCAGACCGCGAACCTGGCCGACCCGTTCGGCACCGAATCGCAATTCGACTGCTTCAGAAAACACGGGGCGAACTGCATCTGCATCTGCCTGCTCGAAAGCGAGGAGCAGCGCATCGCGGTAGAGGAAGACCTGATCGCCCTGCACAGCACCCACTGCAACCAGCTGAAGCGAATCAACCGCATCTTCGACACCGCGGAGCAGGGCGTAGCCGGTGATGAAGTGATGGGAAAAGGCAAAAGGGCCTGACCCTCGTGCCTGATCCGGCGAGACTGATGAAGCGAGACTGGTAAGACGGCTCGCCCCACCACCCCGGCGCCGACCCTCACCTCCGCCCCTCTCCCTCGAATGGAGAGGGGAGATTTCTGCCGTCTACTCTCGATGCGCGAAGACGGAAGGAAAGGACGGCGCCACCCCTTCAACAAGGAGGGGAGCTGCATTCACCTGTTTTATTCCGCCTTGATCCCCCGCGCCTTGACCACCTTGGTCCACATCGCAATCTCGCGTTTGACCAGGGCGCCGAATTCGGCCGTCGACAGGGCCGCCGGCTCTGCGCCCGCGTCCGCGAGCAGCCGCTTCATCTCATCGCCCATTACGAATTTGCGGGTCTCGCTGTTGAGGCGCCCGATGACAGGCGCCGGCGTGCGCGCGGGCGCAAACAGCCCCCACCAAAGCTCGGAGCTATAGCCGGGAACGCCGGACTCGGAGACGGTCGCCAAACCGGGCGCAAACGATGAGCGCTGCGGGCTGGTGACGGCGAGCGCGCGCAGCTTGCTCGCTTTCACGTGCGGCAGCACCGAAGGCAGGCTCGCGGTCAGCACCTGCACGCGGCCCGCGATCAGATCGATCATCATCGGCCCTCTGCCGATCATGGCCACGGCCGTGACGTCCGCAACCGGGTCGAACGGCAAGCCGGTTTGCACCGCGGCGTTGGTCGTATACGACGTAGACGTGACCATCAACGTGTAACCGTCGGCCGGGGACCTGGCGACGATCGCGGCGCCGATGGAACCGCCTGCACCGGCGCGGTTGTCGACGACCACCGGCTGGCCCAGCGCTTCGTTCAGTTTCTGGCCGGCCGCTCGCGCAATGGTGCCGTTGCTGGCGCCGGGCGGGAACGGCACCACCAGGCGAATCGGCTTGGTCGGGTATCCAGGCTGCGCGGCTGCGGGGCCCGCGAAGACCGCCAGCAGCGCGGCGAACAGCCACAAACGCATTTTTCCTCCGGGATCGTTATGGTTTTTGATGAAGCGAGACTGATGCAGCGAGACTATACTGCGAGTCGATCCGCGGTCTACAACCCAAGCTGTTCCAAGGCAAAACCGTCACTTCGTCACCAGCTAGTCCGTCACCCTTGCCTCGTCACTCATCATCGTCACTCTTTCTGAGTGCTATGGTAAATTTGTCGCCTCTCACCAGGAACACATTATGACCACTACTGTACAGACCGCTCACCAAGTCGACGTCGAGGACATCGAGTACCTGCGGCACGGGGACAAGCCGCTGCTCGCGCGGTTGTTCAAGCCGCGGGGCACGGGGCCGTTCCCGTTGATCGTGGAAGTGCACGGCGGCGCCTGGTGCCGGGGGACGCGGTTGAACAACAAGGTCATCCACGAAACGCTGGCGAAGAGCGGCGTGGTGGTGGCCGCCGTGGATTTCCGCATGCCGCCCGATGCCGCGTATCCCGGCTCGATCGCCGACGTGAATTATGCGGTCCGCTGGTTCAAGTCGCGCGCGGCGGAACTTAAGAGCCGTCCCGACCGCGTGGGACTCCTGGGGACTTCGAGCGGCGGGCATATCGCCATGCTGGTGGCGATGAAGCCCCGCGATCCTCGCTACGCGGCGCTGCCGATGTCCGGCACGCTGGCGGTCGTCGATTCCACCGTCCGCTGCGTCGTCATGGGCTGGCCCGTCATCGACCCGCTGGGCCGCTATCACCATGCCCTCAAGCTGAAGGCAGGCGGCGATCCCGATCTCGCGGACCACGTCGCGGGCGATCACCTCAAGTTCTGGGGAACGGAAGCGGCGATGGCCGAGGGCAGTACCACGATCGCGCTCGAGCGCGGCGACAAGGTGGAGACGCCGCCCGTGCTCTACCTGCAGGGCGCCCAGGACTACAACCATCCGCGCGCGAACCTCGACCGCTTCGTCGCGGGTTACCGCAAGGCGGGCGGGAAAGTGGAGCTGCACCTGTTCGAAGGCGAGAAGCAGTTGTTCATCCCCCAGCGGCCGGACTCGCCGGCGTCGGTCGATGCGCTGGTGAAGATGGTCGAGTTCGTGCACCGGGAGCTGGGTCAAAAGCTTCAACGCTAAGGACGCCATCCCTCATCCCTTCCCCTTCTCCCGAGTGGAGAAGGGCAAGCTCGAGCCTCCCCTCTCAGCTTGGGAGAGGGGCGGGGGCGAGGATGGACGCGAAGGAAAAGAAAAGCTTCAACGCGAAGGAAATCGCGTCCTTGGATTGGTTTTGATAATTGATTCCTTTGCGTTGAGGCTTTTTCGTCACCTATAATTGTCACCTTTTTTCAGACTGTCCAGGGAGATTCCGCTTGAAGATTTCGCGTCGCGTATTCCAATGGGTATTGGCGTTGTGTTTCGTTCCGGTCGCCGGCGGGGCAGTGCTGGCCCTGGATACTCAGAAGCCGTACGAGCCGACCGTGGGGCAGGAAGGCAAGGACGTGGTGTGGGTGCCGACGCCGCTCGTCCTGGTCGAGAAGATGCTGGACCTGGCGAAAGTGACGCCGCAGGACTACGTGATGGATCTCGGTTCGGGCGACGGGCGCAACATCATCGCCGCCGCCAAGCGCGGGGCGCGGGCGCTCGGCGTCGAATACAACCCGGACATGGTCGAACTGTCGAGGCGCGAGGCGGCGAAGCAGGGCGTCGCCGATAAGGCCCAGTTCGTGCAGGACGACATGTTCGAGGCCGATATTTCGCAGGCCACGGTCATGGCCTTGTTCCTGCTGCCCGACAACCTCGGCAAGCTCACGCCGAAGTTCCTCGACCTGAAGCCAGGCACGCGCATGGTATTGAATGGTTTTGGGGTCCCCGGGTGGGACGCCGACGTGACCGAACGAGCGGAAGGGGACTGCGAGAGCTGGTGCACGGCGATGCTGTATATCGTGCCGGCCAAGGTGGCGGGCACCTGGCGGCTTCCCAAGGGGGAACTCCAGCTCGAGCAGAACTTTCAGAAGCTCACCGGCACGCTGACGTCCGGCGGCACCAGCACGCCGATCAAGGACGGGCGGATGCTGGGCGATCAAATCACCTTTACTGCGGGCAGCGCGAAATACACGGGGCGCGTCAATGGCGACACGATGAGCGGCGCCGGCGGCGCCTGGACGGCGGAGCGCAAGCGGCCGTAAGCCAAAGCTTAGACGCCAAGGCCGCCAAGGCCGCGAAGGAAAGTAACAGCCTCAACGCGAAGGAAATGATAATAAGAAATGAAGAGGCCCTGCTTTACTCCCCTCCTTTTCAAGGAGGGGTGGCCCCATCCAATCCCTTCGCCTTCCTGCAGAGAAAGAAGGCGGCTCGAATCTCCCCGAGTGGAGAGGGGAGAGGGGAGATTCGAGATGCGCTTTTCTTCAAAACGAAGCGCATGGCAGGAGGATGGAAACCCCGGTTCACCCTCGACGAGGAGGGGAAATCATTTTGTTAGGCGCTCTTAGTGTCCATCCTCACCCCCGCCCCTCTCCCAATCTGAGAGGGGAGGCTCGAGCTTGCCCTTCTCCACTCGGGAGAAGGGGAAGGGATGAGGGGATCGCGTCCTTCGCGGTGAAGCTTTTCCGTCGCCGGCTATGGCCGCTGCGAGCCGTGCTTCAGCATTGACACGAGATTCAGGCAGATCAGGTGCGCGATCCGCTTCTTGTCCGGGCGCGCCTGTTTGCGCAGGATCTGCCGGCAGAGCGCGCGGGCCACTGTCAACTCAGGCACGGTTCTGCGCTTGATCGCCGGCCCACGCCGAGGGGTGGGTTTCTTGCCAAATAAATCGCCGGATGCCTCGGCAGCGCTGATGAAATCCACCATGTCGCACCTCGCGCACGTGTAACGAAATGTTCGACCCTGTTCAACTACAAGCCGCCATTACAGCCATCAACGTCCCGGTGGCCAAACGGTTTACATCCCGTCACTCTTTCTGACCGGAAAACAGGCCCTCACTCTCGAAGCGCAAGTACAGCTCCCGGCAGGCCCAGGCATCCGTCGCGGCGTAGTTGATCTGCGCGGGGGAAAGGCGCGGCGCGGCCCAGTTCGAGGTGCGGTTACCCTTGGGGATCCGGAACCCGAGGAGCATGCCGGCGAGATTGCGCACGCCGGTCTGGCCGAGGCCGCGGCGGCGCGCGACGACGCCGAGGTCAAGCACGTTCTCTACCGTGAACGGGAATACCAGCTTGAGCTGGCGCAGGTCGTGCGCCAACCCGACGCCGGTCTTGATGATCTGCGGCTTCGCCAGCAACTCGACGAGCGCGGGGAAAACATCCAGGCGGCTCAACTGAAACAAGTACACCGCCTGGGCCGTCGCCGCCTGCACCAGGCAGGGCAGATGGACTTCGCCCTTTCTGAACGAAGGCCGCGTCTCCGTATCGAGGCCGACGACGCGCTCCTGCCGGATGTCCGCCCGCGCCTGCTCCAGTGCCTGCGGCGATTCCACCAGCGACACCTTGCCCTCGTAGCGGCGGATGGGGAGGTTGGCGAGGTCTTCTTTGGAGATGCTTCGCATCAGTCAGTCAATGCTGATATTCGCTTCCCTGATCACTTTTGCGTAGCGAATCGTTTCGCTCCGGACGAAGCTCGCGAACTGTTCCGGCGTGCTGGTGACCGGCTCGATGCCGTTGGCCGCGAGCCGGTCGCGCAGGTCCGGGGCCGCCAGCGCCTTGTGGAGCTCGGCATTCAACCGGGCGGTGATGTCGCGCGGCGTGGCGGCCGGGGCGAGTATGCCGAACCATACCGAGACTTCGAAGTCATCTACGCCGGCTTCCCTGGACGTCGGCACGTTCGGCAGCGACGGCACGCGCCGGGCGGAGAGCACGGCGAGCGGACGCACCTTGTTGGCCTGGACCATCCCCAGGGCCGATGGCACCGCCATGATTCCCATGTCCACCTGCCCGCTGATCAAGCCTACCAGCGCCAGGCCCTGGCCCTTGTACGGCACGTGCACCATGTCGATTTTCGCGAGGCTCTTCAGTATCTCGACCGAGAGATGCGTGGTGCTGCCGGCGCCGCTCGTGCCGAAATTGAGCTTGCCGGGATTGCGGCGCGCGAGCTGGATGAGTTCCTTGAGCGTCCTGGCCGGCACCGACAGGTGCACGATCATGATGTTCGGGATATTGGCCACCATCGAGACCGGCGCGAAATCCTTCTGCGGGTCGTAGTTGAGCTTCTTGTAGAGGCTCGGGCTGATCGCCATCGTCGGCGACGTCAGCACGACCGTATATCCGTCAGGCGGCGACTTGGCGGCCACTTCCATCCCCAGGTTGCCGCCCGCGCCCGGCCGGTTGTCGGCCAACACTTGCTGGCCGAGCTGTTCGGTCAGCTTCTGGCTCAGCGCGCGGCCCAGGATGTCCGACGGCCCGCCGGGCGGGAAGGGGAGAATGAGCCGGATGGGTTTTGCGGGATAGGCGGGCTGCTGCGCGTGTGCGGCGCCGGATGCCAGAACCAGTAACGAAATAAGAGAGACGAGATGCAGGTAATGAGATACGCGTGACGGGCGAAGAATGCTCGTTTGGCTCATGCTCCCTCCTTGTGGCATTTGCTTATCTTCCGCCAGCGGGGCGCTTCGCGCCACTACGCCTGAAACGGCATTGGTTTTGGGTGCTCATTACTTATACTATAGAGGACAGGCGATTCGAGTATGGCGAGCAGCGTTCCTGAAAGGAAATACAGACATGCCTATCACCGGCAAATGGATCTTCACCGCCGCCATGGACGTCGACCTGGACAGGGAAGCCGTCTTCAACGAGGTTTACGACAAAGAGCACATCCCATTGATCAGCCAGGTGCCGGGCGTGATTTCGGTGACGCGCCTCAAGCTCGACACGCTGCGCATGACGATGGGCGGCGAGACCAAGACCATGGATCCGCAAGGCGCTCCCCGCTATGCCGCGGTCTACGAACTCGACAGCCCGGACGTGCTGACCAGCGCCGCGTGGACCAAGGCAGTGGACGCGGGACGCTGGCCGACGCACGTGCGCCCTTACACCCGCAATCGCCAACACACGCTGCACAAGATATTGCGTGATAAGTGACGGCTGACGACAGACAGCGGACGGGCTAAAGCTTTACCGCGAAGGCCGCAAAGGACACTAAGGAACAGGTAAAGCTTTTCTTTTCCTTTGTGAGCTTCGCGGCCTTGGCGGTGAAGCTTTTATTTTCCTTAGCGTCCTCCGCATCCTTGGCGGTGAGGCTTTTTGTTATCGTTAATCGCCACTCTTTCTGATAAATGATAAAAGCGGCAATCGTCGGCCTCGGGCGGTGGGGAAGGAATCTTGTCAGTTCCGTGCAAGGCAAGAGCGGGCATCTGCGGTTCACACATGCCGTGGTGAGGCAGGCTGACGCCGCACGCGATTTCGCCGCCAAGCATGCGCTCGAGCTGTCGACAGATTATGGCCGCGTGCTGGCCGACAAGAACGTGCAGGCGGTCGTGCTGACCACGCCGCACTCGCTGCACACGGAGCAGATCGTCGCGGCGGCCGGAGCGGGCAAGCCGGTGTTCTGCGAGAAACCGCTCGCGCTCGCCCGCGCCGATGCTGAGCGCGATCCAAGTGCCGACCGGCGTGCTGGTGGATCGGATGAGGGGCCTCAGCCACCGTGACGACGGACGACAGACCCGGTTGCAAAAGATTCCGTACCGTGAACCCCGCTCGGAGGGGTTTTGTTTTTGTTAGTATTTGAAGCTGAACCTTCCAATCCGCTGATGAAAGGCTGCCCATGCCCAGGATGACCGGGTCGCGTCTGTTCGCTGAAATGCTGAAGGGCTACGGGGTCACGCACGTGTTTTTCGTGCCGACGATCCTGCTGGAGTCGCTGGCGGAGATGGACAGTCTGGGCATCCGCAAGATCCTCACGCACAGCGAGAAGGCGGCGGCGTACATGGCCGACGGCTACGCGCGCGCGGCCGGCAGGCCGGGCGTGTGCATGGCGCAGCAGATCGGCGCGTCGAATCTCGCGTCCGGCCTGCGCGACGGCTACATGGGTTGCACGCCGATGATCGCCATCACCGGCGGCCCCGCACCCGCGGGCCGCTACCGCCACGCCTACCAGGAGGTGGAGGACATCACCCAGTTCGACTCGGTGACGAAGCTCAACATGCAGCTCGACGACATGGCGCGATTTCCGGACCTGGTGCGCCAGATGTTCCGCGTGGCGACGTCGGGCGCGCCGGGGCCGGTGCACCTGAGGTTGCGCGGCTCGCACGGCCAGGGCGTGGAAGGCGAGGGCGATCTCCAGCCGCTCGCCGAGCCTCAGTTCTCGCGCGTGCCGGCGTTCCGTCCCGGCCCGGAAATGGAGCGCGTGCGCGAAGCCGCCGCGTTGCTTGCGAAGGCGCAGAGGCCGATGATCGTCGCCGGCGGCGGCGTGGTCGCTTCCCGGGCGCAGGCCGAGCTCGTGGAGCTGGCCGAAAAGCTGCAGATACCAGTCGCCACTTCGCTCACCGCCAAGGGGTTCATTCTCGACATCCATGCGCTCTCGGCCGGGGTGGTCGGCACCTACTCGCGCGAGTGCGCGAACCGCGCGGTGTCGGAAGCCGATCTCGTGTTCTTCGTCGGCAGCCACGCCGGCGGGCAGGTAACCGCCAACTGGAAGATACCCGCGCCGGGAACGCCGGTGATCCAGCTCGACATAGACGGCGCCCAGCTTGGCCGTAATTATCCCAACGCGGTCCCGCTGCTGGGCGACGCCAAGACGACGCTGCGGCAGTTGTGCGACGCGGCGCAACGCAAGGAGCCGGCGGACGCGAAAGCGTGGACGGACCGCGTGCGGCAACTCGTCGCGGAGTGGCGCGCGAAGACGGAACCCATGCTCGCGTCGGACGCTTCGCCGATGCGGCCGGAGCGCATCTGCCGGGAAATCACGCAGGGGTTGCCGGCGGACGGCGTGGTGGTCTCCGATACCGGGCACGCCGGGATGTGGACGGGGCAGATGGTGGACATCACCAAGCCCGGACAGCGCTACATCCGGTGCGAAGGCTCGCTGGGCTGGGGATTGCCCGGCGCGATGGGGGTGAAGTGCGCGCTGCCCGACCGGCCGGTGGTGTGCTTCACCGGCGACGGCGGCATGTACTACCATCTGCCGGAGCTGGA
Source organism: uncultured Streptomycetaceae bacterium (assembly GCA_964476235.1). GTDB lineage: Bacteria > Pseudomonadota > Gammaproteobacteria > Burkholderiales > SG8-41 > SG8-41. The sequence continues at coordinate 9,221 of CAYYZZ010000093.1, forward strand.
GACCGCGGCGCGCCACGGCATCAACCTCGTGGTCGTCATCAACAACAACAGCTCGCTCAACCAGGAGATCCCGCTGGTGAACGCCGCCTACAAGGAAAAGCGCGATGAGCTATCGGGCGAGCTGTGGCGGTTCCAGAAAAACGCCGACCTGGCCAAGGTGGCGGAGGCGCTGGGCTGTGCCGCGTTCCGCGTGGAAAAACCGGGACAGCTGAAAGAACTTCTGCCGCGCGCGCTGGCGATGGGCAGGCCGGTCGTCCTCGACTGCATCAGCGACGATCAGGCGCTCGCCCCGACAGCCTGGCTGCCGGGCGGGGCGTCGCACCGCTACTGAGGGATGCGGGATGAAGGATGAGGGAAGATAAGTTTGCAGTTTGCAGTGGGCAGTTTGCATGGATTAGTTGGCAGTTGACAGTGG
>CAYYZZ010000094.1:0-3884 GCA_964476235.1 uncultured Streptomycetaceae bacterium
CCCCAAGGTCTATACCCCAAGGTCTATACAACGACGGTGACGCTCGAGCGGCAAGGCGCGACCTTCGTGTTCAAGGAAGTGCCGGCGCAGGTCTGCCCGAACTGTGGCGAAGACTACGTGGACGACGCTGTCGCGAGCGCGCTATTGCAATCGGCTGAAGGAATGGCCGCGGCCGGCACGCAGGTCGATATCCGGCGCTACCCCGTCACGGTCTAGGCTTGCGGCGGAGCGCCGGGATGCTAAATAGGGTCGAAGTCATTTAGCTGAGATACGGAAATCTCGCTCTGACCCTATTTATCCATCAGTTTGGATTGATACCGGTCGCCTTGGCGGCTACCCGCCGCTCATTGCGGCTAAACCGCCGTCCTTACAAATAATGCTGCACGCCTTGCAGGCTGGGAGGAAAAAACAGCTCCTCGATTTTCGGCCTGCTCGCGATCATCCCCTGTTCGAACACGTAGCGAACGGCTGCTTCCAGCGCCTTCCGGTTGTCCTCTAGATTGTACGGCCACGGATCCTGGCCGAGTACCGCTTCCTGCTCCCGCAATAAGTCCGGCATCCAGGCCAGGGCGGTATTGCGCGGATTGTGCAAGCGCGCGTAACAAAGCTCCTTTGCCTTCTGAAACGCCTGCAGCACGCTCACTGCGACCCATGGGTGCTTCTCGAGGATCGCGTTCCTGATGACGACCGTGTGCATGATCGGGAAGATCCCGCTCCGCTTGAAATAATCGATCTCGGCCTGCCGGGGATCGGGAAACAGCAATCCCATCTTCGGCGAGCCGCTGCGGATCGATGGCAGAACTTCCGGATAGAGAGCGGCCTCCAGTTCGCCATCCAGGAGCATCTGGTCGATGTTCCCGCCCTTGCGCACGCGTTTAACCTTCATCCACGCGGCCGGCTGCAGCGCGACGTCCTCCTCCTCCTGGCACCACCACTCGATGCTGCCCAGATCGACACCATAGTGATCCTGCAGGATGCCGCGCATCCATAAGCCGGCCGAATTTTGCAGCGTGTCGAGTCCCACTCTGCGGCCATTCAGGTCGGCCGGTCTCTCGATGCCGCAGCCCGTGCGCTTCACCATGTAGCGGTGGCGAAAGCGGCGGTGCGGAAAGACGGGAATCGCGGTGAACGCCTTGGCGTTATCCCGGGCGACCAGATAGGAAACGAGAGAAAGCTCGCAGACGTCGAATTCCTCGTGGCGCAGCATGCGCCCGTGCCGTTCGGGCGAGGCCATCGTCAGGACATCGAACTCGATACCGGGCGCGCGGGCCGTGCCTTCGATCAGGGGATACAACAAATCGTAGGGACCGCAGGCCAGCGAGAGTCTCAATTGGGGCATGTTTGCGCCCGGTGCGCGTCAGGCCGGTATCGGCGGAGGGTCAGTTGGGGTTGATGCCGGTCGCCTTGATGACTTGCGCCCACTTCTCGACCTCGCTTTTCACGTATTCGGCAAAGTCGGGCTGGGCGCGCGTCTGGATATCGAATCCCAGCGCGGTCAGCCGGCCCCTGACGTCGGGCTGGCGCAATGCATTATTGATTTCCGTATTCAGAGTCTTCACAGCCGCGGGAGGCGTCCGGGCCGGCGCAAAAAACGCGATCCAGGAAGCGTTCTCGAAATCAGCGAAGCCGGCTTCCGCGAGCGTCGGCACGTCCGGCAGCGCCGGCACCCGCTTGCGGCTCGCAACCGCCATCACCCTCAGCGCGCCCTGCTTGATGAAAGTCGAAGCCGTCGGGATCGTCGTCGTGGTCATATCCACCTGCTGCGCCGCGACGGCGGTCACCGGTGCCGCGCCGCCCTGGTACGGCACGTGAGTGGGCTCCAGCCCCGGCACGGCCTTGAATATGTATTCGGACGTGAGGTGCTCGGTCGTTCCCACGCCCGCGGTGCCGTAATTGAAGCGGCCCTTTTTCGTCGTGCGCACGTAGTCCAGCAGGGTCTTCGCAGTGACCGAGCGATGCACCACGAAGATAGTCGGCGCGGTCGCCGCAATGGCGACCGGAATCAGCTGGGTTCGCGGGTCGACCGCGTCTTTGACCGCGGTGGCATTGACGGCAATCGCGGTCGTCGTGACGAGCAGCGTGTACCCATCCGGCGTGGCGCCGGCCACGATCCTGGCAGCCAGCGCGCCGCCGGCGCCCGGCCGGTTGTCGCCCACGATGGACTGCCCGAAGCGGTCGCTCAGTTTCTGTCCGACCAGCCGCCCGATGGTGTCGGCAATGCCGCCCGGCCCGAACGCGATCACCATACGGACCGGTTTATTGGGGTACGCCTGTGCCGACACCGGCTGCGCGATCGCCGCGGCCCCGATGAGCGTGAGCACGGCCAGCAGGCTGCGCGCGGATGCGATGGAAACGGGTTTCATCTGTTGTCCCCTCGTAAGTAGGCTGTGGTTTGCAGTCTTTATTCTGATAATATTCTCATAAATTTTACACGAGCGGCGCATCATCCCGCATGACCTCCGGTACCAGCACCAATAAGCTTTCCGCGACCGAGGCGGCCCGGCGCATCGCGCGCCGCGAGTTCAGCAGCGAAGCGCTGGTTTCGGCCTGCCTCGAGCGCATCGCGGCACGCGAGAAGGAAGTTCAGGCTTGGGCGTTTCTGGACACCGAGTTCGCGCTCAAGCAGGCGCGCACGCTCGACCGCGAATCCCCGCGCGGCCCGCTCCATGGAGTGCCCGTCGGCATCAAGGACGTCATCGACACGGCCGACATGCCGACCGAGTACAACTCGCCGATCTACCGCGGCCACCGGCCCGCGTGGGACGCGGCGTGCGTCGCGCTGCTGCGCCGCGCGGGCTGCGTGATCCTCGGCAAGACCGTCACCACGGAATTCGCCAACACCCATCCGGCCAGGACACGCAACCCCAATAATCCGGCGCATACGCCGGGCGGTTCCTCCAGCGGGTCGGCCGCCGCCGTGGCCGATTTCATGGTGCCGCTGGCCCTCGGCACTCAGACCGGCGGTTCCACCGTACGCCCGGCCGCTTATTGCGGCGTGGTGGGCTGCAAGCCCAGCTTCAACACCATCAATCGCGCGGGCCTGAAGTTCGTGGCCGAGTCGCTCGACACCATCGGCGTCTTTGCGCGCGGCGTAGAAGACGTCGCGCTTTGCCTGAACGTGCTGTCCGGACGCCCCATGCCCGATTTCAAAGCAGCGCCCGGCCGGAAGCCGCGGATAGGCTTGTGCCGCACGCCGCGATGGAAGGAGTCCGATGCCGCCACCCACGCCGCGGTCGAGCGCGCGGCGGGAGTGCTCGCCAAAGCCGGCGCACGGGTTACCGATTTCGATCTGCCGGAAGGTTGTGCCGAGTTGTTCGAAGACCACGGCAAGATCATGAATTACGAAACCGCGCGGGCGCTCGCGTGGGAATACCTGAACCATCCCGATCAGATCAGCGCCACCCTGCGGCCGCGGATCGAGGAAGGCTGGAAAATTACGCGCGCGGCTTATGACTCGGCACGGCTGCTCGCGCGCGATTGCAGGCGCCGGCTCGCCGCCCAGATGAACGGCTGCGATTTTCTGGTCACGCCCAGCGCTCCCGGCGAGGCCCCGGGCACGCTGGAGACGACGGGCGACTCGGTTTTCAACCGCGTGTGGACACTGCTCGGCGTGCCGTGCGTGACGTTGCCCTGCGGCAGCGGCCCGCTCGGGCTGCCGCTCGGCGTTCAGCTCGTGGGCCCTTTCGACGGCGACGTCGAATTGCTCGCGTGGGCGCACTGGGCCGAACGTATGATCGAGCGTAGGACCGAATCGTCGTGACTCCGGAGCACAGTACATGAGAATGCTTTCACGAGTTCCGCTGGTTGCCTTGCTGGTTGTAGCGGTTATGGCCGGGACGTTGATGCCGCTGGTCTCGATTGCGCAAAGCTACCCGTCCCGGCCA
>CAYYZZ010000094.1:3984-9576 GCA_964476235.1 uncultured Streptomycetaceae bacterium
CTGGCCAAAGCCAGGCCGGGCGCGCTGAACTATGCCTCGGGCGGCGCGGGCACCAGCTCGCAAATGCTGATGGAGCTGTTAAAACTGTACGCCGGCGTCAACATCGTCCACGTCCCGTACAAGGGCACGGGCCCTGCGCTGGTCGACCAGATTTCGGGGCTGATCGAGGTGGCGTTCAGCACGGTGATTGCCGCGCAGCCTTACGTGCAGTCGGGACGGCTGCGGGCAATAGCGATCTCGACGAAAGAGCGGTTTCCGCGATTGCCAGCCGTGCCCACCGTCGCAGAATCCGGCGTGAAGGGATTCGACGGTGGGTCGTGGCAGGGCTATATCATGCCGGCGGGCACGCCGCGCGATATCGTGAACAAGGCCAACCAGGACCTGACGACAATGCTGCGCGCGCCCGACACCCGCGAGAAGATCCTCGCCATGGGCGGCATCACGCTGCCCCAGTCACCCGGGGAATTCACCGCTTTCGTCAGGGCGGAAACGGACAAGTGGGCGAAGGTCGTGAAGGCCGCGGGCATCCGCGGCGAGTAACGCGGGCCTCTCACGCCGGGCGAATCGACGCGTCCGCTGATAGCAAGTGACGAGACAAGGATAGCAGGTCATGAAACCGGGGCAATTCGCTTATCACGCGCCGCGGACGGCCGATGAAGCGGTGGCTTTGCTCGGAAAGGTCGCGCCCCTGGAAGGACGCGTCATCGCCGGCGGCCAGAGCCTGGTGCCCGCCATGGCGTTGCGGCTGGCAATGCCCGCCCACCTGGTCGATATCAACGGCGTGGCGGGCTTCGACCGTCTGGTGGTCGAGGGCGACGAACTTTCGATCGGTCCCTGCGTGCGCCATGCCGCCTTTCACCGCCCGGTGGCCAACGGACCGCTCGGCAAGATGCTCTCCGGCATCGCGCGCCACATTGCGCACCTTCCCATCCGTACGCGCGGCACTTTCTGCGGCAGCCTGGCCAACGCCGATCCCGCGTCCGAGTGGTGCCTGGTCGCGGCGACGCTGAACGCAAAGTTGGTGGCGCGCAGCACGCGCGGCTCGCGCACGATCGCTGCCGCCGCCTTCTTCAAGGGCACGATGGCGACCGCGCTCGCCGCGGACGAGATGCTGGTCGAGGCGCGGCTGCCGCTGCTGGCCGCCGACACGCGCGGCGGCTTCCACAAGGTCAACCGCCGCGCCGGCGATTTCGCGATCGCCATGGCGCTGGCGGTTTATCGCGTCGAAGGCGACATTATCGTGGAGCCGCGCGTCGGCGTCGGCGGCGTGGAAAGCTACCCGCGGCGTATCGCGGACGCCGAAGCCGCCCTCCTCGGGCGCGCGCCCGGCGCCGGCGTTTTCGAGACGGCGGCTGAGGCGGCTGCCAAAGCCATCCATACGGGCAACGAGAATCCCGGGATTGCGGCCTACCAGCGCGACGTGACGCGCGCGGCGGTGCGGCGTGCGCTGGAAGCGGCGGAAAATGACGCATGAGTCACGAAACCGAGATCACGCTGACGGTCAACGGCCGCGACTATGAAGTGCGGGTCGAGCCGCGCCGAACGCTGGCCGACACCCTGCGCGACGAGTGTGGGCTCACCGGCACCAACTCGGGATGCGAGCACGGCATTTGCGGTACGTGCACCGTGCTGGCCGACGGCGACCCGGTACGCGCCTGCCTCATGTTCGCGGTGCAGGCGCAGGGCAAGCAGATACGCACGGTGGAAGGCCTCGCCACCAGGGAAAATGAGGGCGAGAGGCTCCATCCGCTGCAGCAGGCATTCATCGACCACCACGGGCTGCAGTGCGGTTTCTGCACGCCGGGCTTCCTGATGCTCGCCGCCGGCGTGCTGGAGCGCGAGCCCGGGATCAGCGATGCCGACCTGCTCGAGGGGCTGTCGTCGAACCTGTGCCGCTGCACGGGCTACCAGAACATCATCAAGGCCGTGCGCGCCGCCGCGGCGCAAATGCGGTCGCAGCCACATGCAACCGCCGATGAACGCAGATGAGCGCACGCCATTACGAACGGGCCCCCAGGGGAAAATTTATCGGCCAATCGGTGACGCGGCTGGAAGACCTGCCGCTGGTCACCGGCCGTGGCCGTTTCGCAGCCGGCATATCGTTCGCGCACCAGCTGCACATGCGCGTCGTGCGCTCCAACCATGCGCACGGGAAAATCATCTCGATTGACGCGAGCAAGGCACTGAAGGCGCCGGGTTGCATCGCGGTGTGGACCGCGGCCGACGTGGCCTGGCTTCCGCCGATTCCGTTTCGCCCGACGCACATCAAGGGCCTGGAGCCCTACCGTCAATATGTACTGGCGCGGGAGCGCGTGCGCTACGTCGGCGAGCCGGTCGCCGTGGTGTTCGCGCGAGACCCGTACCAGGTCGAGGACCTGGCCGACCTGGTGGAGGTCGAGATCGAGGAATTGCCCGTCGTCATGTCGGCGAGCCAGGCGCCGGGCGAATTCGAGCCGGGCCGCGACACCGAACCGGCCATCATCCGCAAGAAGTACGGCGATATCGAAGCGGCGTTCCGCGCCGCGCACGCGGTGATCGAGCTCGACCTGGCTATCGGCCGTCACTCCGGCGTGCCGATGGAGACGCGCGGCGCGATCGCCCGCTACGACACCACGCACGACATGCTCGAGCTTCACGGGGCCACCAAGCGCCCACATCCGAATCGCGACCTGCTCGCGCGCATGCTCGGCCGCAGCCCCTCCTCCGTGCACCTTTACGAGTGCCACATCGGCGGCGGCTTCGGCGTGCGCGGCGAGATCTACCCGGAGGACGTGCTCGTCTGCGCCGCGGCGCTCAAGCTGGGGCGGCCGGTGAAATGGATCGAGGACCGCCGCGAGAACCTGATGGCCTGCAACCATTCCCGCCAGCAGCGGCACAAGGTGCGCGCCGCAATCGATGCCGAGGGACGCATCCTCGGGCTCGACGACGAGTTCTTCCACGACCAGGGCGCGTACGTGCGGACTCACGGCGCGCGCGTGGCCGACGGGACCGCGAGCATGCTGCCCGGCCCGTACCACATACCCGCCTACCGCATCGCCGGGCATTACCGCCTGACCAACAAGACGCCAGCCGCCACCTACCGCTCGCCCGGACGCTACGAATCGACTTTCGTGCAGGAACGGGTGCTGGATGCGATCGCCGCGAAGATCGGGATCGATCGGATCGAGGCGCGCCGGCGCAACCTCATCCCGGCGTCCGCGATGCCGTACGAGAGGCCGATCGACATCCGCGGCACGCCGGTCATCCTCGATTCCGGCGACTACCCGGGGCTGCTCGACAAGGTGCTTGCCCGCTTCGGCTGGGACAAGTTGCAGCCGGAACTCAAGCGCCGCCGCGCGGCGGGGGAAGCGGTCGGCGCCGGCGTCGCTTTTTTCCTCGAGAAGAGCGGCCTGGGCCCGGTGGATGGCGTGCGGATTACCGTCGACACTTCCGGGACGGTCGAAGTGGTCACCGGCGCCGCTTCGCTGGGACAGGGTGTGGAGACCTCCCTCGCCCAGATCTGCGCCAGTGCGCTGGGCGTCGATTACAAGAACGTTCGCGTGATCCACGGCCGCACCGACCGCATTGATTACGGCTTCGGCGCGCATTCGGCGCGGGTGACGGTGATGACCGGCTCGGCCACTCACATTGCCGCGTTGAAAGTGCGCGCGAAGGCGCTTGAGATCGCAGCTTCCGATTTCATGGAAGCCGCCGTCGATGCGCTCGATATCGTGGATGGCCGCATCGTGCGCAAGGACAGGCTGGATGGCCCCTCGGTCACGCTCGCGCAAGTGGCGAAGGCGCTGGCGCCGGCGGCGGCAATAGCGAAGGGGCGCGAGCCGGGGCTGGCCGCCGATGGCGTGTTCGAAAACTTGCACGAGACGTTTCCCTACGGCGCCCACGTGGCGGTCGTCAACGTCGATCGCGAAACCGGCTGCGTCAAGGTCGAGCGTTACCTCGCGTCGTACGACATCGGCGTGGCGGTCAACCCGATGCTGGTCAAAGGGCAGATCGTGGGCGGCATGGTGCAGGGGCTGGGCGGCGCGCTGTTCGAGGAGTTCGTCTACGACGACAACGGCACGCCGCTGTCCGTTACCTTCGCTGATTACATGCTGCCGACCCTGAGCGAAGTACCGGACGTGGACGTGATGCTCACCGAAGATGCGCCCAGCCCGCTCAATCCGCTCGGCCTCAAGGGCGGCGGCGAGAGCGGCATCACGGCGGTGGGCGCCGTCATCGCATCCGCGATCGATGACGCGATCGGCATGCCCGGGGCGGTGACGCAGCTGCCCGTGACCCCGCTGCGGCTCAAGGAGATACTGGCCCGGAAGCGATAGTTCAGGCATGAATAAAACGAGGAGGATGGACATGCAATCCGGCAACCGCATACACCTGAAGTGGTTTCGATGCACGGCAGTCCTGCTGATCGCGGCCGGCTCGGTGGCCGCCGGCACGGCCTCCGCGCAGACGGCCGGCACCTATCCCACGAAAGCCATCCGCATGCTGGTCGCCTACCCGCCGGGCGGCGGCAACGACTTCGTCGCGCGCGCCATCGCGGATCCTTTGGCCATGCGCCTCGGCCAGCAGATCATCATCGACAACCGCGGCGGCGGCGGGACGATCATCGCGGCCGAACTGGCCGCGAGGGCCCCGAACGACGGTTACACCCTGTTCCTCGCGCCGTCCACCACACTGGCCATCCTGCCCCATCTCAAGAGCAAGCTGCCGTTCGATCCGGTCAAGGATTACGACCCGGTCTCGCTGCTGGTGACCTCGCCCTACCTGCTGGTGGTCCACCCCAGCCTGCCCGTCACCAGCGTGAAGGAGCTCATCGCGCTCGCGAAAGCCAAGCCGGGAATGAACTACGCCTCGCCGGGCCCGGGATCGGTCAGCCAGCTCGCGTGCGAATTGTTCAAGGTGATGGCGGGCATCAACCTGACGCACGTGCCGTACAAAGGCACCGGCCCGGCGGTCGTCAACGTGATTGCCGGGCACGTTTCGGTCATGTTCGCGTCAACGGCATCGGTGCGCACGCATGCGATGCAGGGACGGCTGCGCGGGCTCGCCGTGACCGCCGCGCAACGCCTTCCCGAGCTGCCGGGCATCCCCACGATCGCCGAAGCCGCGCTGCCAGGCTACCAGATGAATTCGTGGAACGGCGTGGTCGCGCCGCGCGGCACGCCCAGGCCGGTCATCGCCAAGCTCAATTCGGAGCTCCTTGCCGTCATGCGGCAGGACGCCGTACGCCAGCGCCTGTCGGACCAGGGGCTCGACCCGGAGCCGGGCACGCCGCAGGAGTTCGCGGCGCACATCCGGGCCGAGCTTGCGCGCTTCGGGAAGCTCATCAAGGTCGCCAACATTGCCGTGGATTGAAACCTGTGACGAGTTACAGGTGACGGGTTTTCCCTCGTCCTTACGGAGCGACGGGGTTACGGAATAACGGGTTGTACGTCACCCTTATCTCGTCACCCTTATCTCGTCACCGGGGCGGGCAGCCCTCGCCGCCGCCCCTCGTGTTCCGTTATCATCCGCATCTCGCAAGCGCATCACCCGGGGGAGGCGCATGTCGCAACTGAATCTGTCCATCGCGACCACGGATTACGATCATTTCCG
>CAYYZZ010000095.1:0-9523 GCA_964476235.1 uncultured Streptomycetaceae bacterium
GCCCGTCTCGATGCGCTGTATGAGAGCGATTTCGGCCGCGTCTAGCCGTATCCAGGCGTGGTGGGTGATGGGTGATGAGGATACGAGATAGTTGGCAGTTGGCAGCGACTGCAAACTGCCCACTGAAAACTGCAAACTTCTGCACTGGCTGGTACGGCTGGAACCGACTACGAGGAGGAATGGCATGAGTACGATTCGATGGTTGGGCGCATTCGCGGGTCTCATCGTGTTCGCGTGCGGCACGGCGTGGTCGCAGCCGTACCCGTCGAAGCCGGTGCGGGTTGTCGTCGTGTTTCCTCCCGGCGGCGCGACCGATGTCGTAGCGCGGTTCGTGTTTCAGAAAATGGGCGAGCAGCTCAACCAGCAGTTCCTGATCGACAACCGGGCCGGCGCGTCAGGAATGATCGGCGCCGCGATCGTGGCGAAGAGCCCGCCCGACGGGTATACGCTCATGGTGTATTCGCAGACGCTCCTCGCCAATGCGCACCTCTACGAAAAGATGCCGTATGACGCGCTGAAGGACTTCATCGGTATAACGCCGGTCGCGCGCCTGGTGGGCATGCTCGGCGTGCACCCCTCGATGCCGGTGCGCACGACGAAAGACTTCATCGCCCTGGCGAAAGCGCGGCCCGGTGAGGTCCTGTACGGCTCTGCCGGCATCGGCGCCTACCAGCATCTTTCCATGAGCTCTCTCGCAAACCGGATTGGTGTGACAATGAATCATGTCCCCTTCAAGGGCGGCGCTCCGGCGGTCGTTGCGCTGATCGGCGGCGAGATACATGCGATCCTCACGCCGGTAGCGGAAGTTTATCCCCACCTCAAGTCGGGCCGCGTGCGGCCCATCGCGGTGTCTTCGGGGACGAGAACCACCCAGTTTCCGGAGGTCCCCGCCATCGCGGAAACCGTGACGGGTTTCGAATTCGTCTCGTGGTTTGGTGCTTTTGCGCCGGCCAGCACACCGAGGCCGATCATCGACAGGCTCAATGCCGAGATCAGGAAAGCGGTGGCAGATCCCGATGTCGCCTCGAAGCTTTCAGCCCAGACGCTCGATCCAATGTATATGACGCCCGAGGACTTCGCCAGACACCTGAAGTCCGATTACGACAGGCTCAAGGAAGTCGTGAAGCTTTCGGGCGCTCGCATCGAATAGACGCAGCGGCGGGGACGCGAGGCGCTTCGCGTTCCCCTATTTAAGGGAATGAATCATGAGCGATACCGTTACACAGGCAAATCAGGCGGCCATGCGTTCCGCTGTCGCGACGCGGCAGGGAGCCGCGACGCCGCGCCGGCTCAGGGAAATACTGTGCCTGGAGGATTTCGAAGGGCCCGCGCGCCGCTTCCTCCCGCGCCCCATCTTCGGATACATCTCGGGCGGCGTGGAGACGAACGCTTCGTTGGCCGCCAACCGCGCTGCCTTCGGCGAGTTCGAGTTCCTGCCGCGCGTGCTCGTCGGCACCCGGGCCCGCCATCAGAAGACGACGGTCTTCGGGCGCACCTACGATCTGCCATTCGGTTTTCCTCCGATGGGCGGCACTTCGCTCGCCGCCTATAGGGGCGACTCCGTCCTCGCCAAGGTCGCGGCGGAGCTCAACACGGTCATGATCCAGAGCGGTGCGTCGCTGACGCGGATGGAGCGCGTCAGGGAAGTCGGATCGACCGCGTGGTTCCAGGCGTATCTGCCCGGGGAGCCCGGGATCATCACGCCGCTCGTGGAGCGGGCGCAGCGAGCGGGTTTCGAAGTGCTCGTGCTCACGGTGGACGTGCAAGTGTCCGCGAACCGCGAGAACAACGTGCGCAGCGGCTACAGCTCGCCGCTGAAGCCGACTCCGCGGCTGGCATGGGACTGCATGCTGCGGCCGCGGTGGCTGTGCGGCACGTTTGGCCGCACGATCCTCAACCAGGGGATGCCGCACCTGGAAAACATGGGGTTCCCCCGCATACCGATCCTCGGAAACATCGAGCGTCCGCGCATGGCGCGCGATGGGCTCCGCTGGGAGCACGTGGAGCTCATGCGAAGAATCTGGAAGGGCAAGCTCGTGTTGAAGGGCGTGCTCGCCAGGGAGGACGTCCGCATCGCGCGGGAGAGCGGCGTCGACGGCATCCTGGTGTCGAACCACGGCGGCCGCCAGCTCGATGGCACCGTCGCGCCGCTGCGGATGCTTCCAGCCGCAGTCTCCGAAGCCGGCGGCATGACCATCATGATGGACAGCGGCATCCGCCGTGGGACCGATGTGCTCAAGGCTTTCGCCCTGGGGGCGAAGTTCGTCTTCATCGGAAGACCGTTCCTCTATGCGGCTTCGATCGCGGGCGAAGCCGGCGTGCACCATGGCGCCAGCCTCCTGCGGGAGGAAATCAGCCGCAACATGGCAATGCTCGGCATATCGTCAGTTGCCGAAATGAAGCGCGAGCTCTTGGTTCCAAGCCGAGGTCCGATCTAAGACTTCAAGGCGGAAGGCGGAAGGCGAAAAGAGCGCTGCCTAACGGATGTTACTTCCCCCGGCCCGCCGCGCTGCATCGCGTCGGGCGTTCGCGGGCTCAAACGTGCGCAGGCAGTTCGACCGCGCCTGGAAGGCGCGAAATGACATTGTTCGAAATCCCCGCTCACCCTTCCGACTTCCGACTTGCTTTTCACTCCAGCGGTATGAAGAGGCTGTGGCGCAGCTTCCCGAGCCCCTGCGACAGGTGGCCCTTGCCGGTCGTGTCCTCGACCAGCATGATCTCGCCCGCGCCGATGATGCGGCTTTCCCCATCGCTGGCCGTGAGCTTCACCCCGGCGTCGAGGTTCACGATGTACTGGCGGCGCGGCGCCGTATGCCAGTCGAGGTCGTTATCGGCCTTGGTCTGCCGGAAGATGATCCCCGTGGCAGGCAGGCGCTTCGATAGCTTGCTGCCGCGCCGCTCCTCGGCCCATTCGATCTCGATATCGCGGAAGTGCGATTCGCCCTTCGCGTCGGTGTACAGGTTGTGGATGCGCATGCGTTCTCCCTGCTGGTTTGAACAATGTTGATTAGTTGAGTGAAGCCCGGCGGCAGTGAGGGGCTTTCCGCAGTGCGGGTGGCTCGTCACTCGTCACCCGTCACTCGTCACTCAGTGATTCCCACTTCCTTGATCAGCGTCGACAGCCTTCTGTATTCGGCCTTGACGAGGGCGTTGAACTGCTCCGGCGTGGAGCCGACGAGCTCCACTCCCTGCTGCGCGAAGCGGGCGCGGTTGTCCGGCGCCTTCGCGAAGTTCGCGATCTCGACTGAGATGCGGGCGACGATTTCCTTCGGCGTCGCGGCGGGCGCGGCCATGCCGTTGAAGATGCTGGCCTCGTAGCCGGGCAGCGTCTCGGCGATCGCGGGCACGCCGGGCAGCAGGGTCGAGCGCTGCGGGGTCGTCACGCCGAGCGCGCGCAGCTTGCCGGCGTTCACGTGCGGGATCGAGGTGGTGAAGTTGTCGAACTTCACCGAGGCGTGCCCGCCGAGGAGCTGGACGATCGCCTGCGCGTCGCCGTTGTAGGCGATCCGCATCATGCGGACGCCGGTCTGCCGCTTGAAGAGCTCCAGCGCCAGGTGCGACCCCGAGCCGTTGCCGGAAGTGACGCAGATCAGGTCGTCCGGGCGGGCCTTGGCCAGCGCAATGAGCTCTTTCACGCTCTTCACCGGCACCGAGGGATGCACCACGATCATCTGCGGCAGCGTCGCGATGTGGCTCACGCCCGTGAAATCCCGCAGCGGGTGATAGGGCGCGCTTTGCATCACCGGCGCCACCACGAAGCTGGGCGCGACCATGAGGAGGGTGTAGCCGTCCGGCGCGGACTTCGCCACGAATGCAGTCCCGATGATGGTGTTTGCGCCCGGACGGTTTTCCACGATTACCGGCTGACCCAGCCTCTCGGTCAGCCCCTGCGCGACGGCGCGGCCCATGAGATCCAGGTTCCCGCCCGGCTGAACGGACACGATCAGGCGGATCGGCTTCGATGGATAGGCCGGCGCAGATGTCTGCGCAGCTGCGTCAACGATGATTCCGGCGCTTACAAGGGTGGAAGCGGCAATCGCTGCAATCAAGCGCATGGGTCGACTCATCTGGTTACCCCGGAACTCGGCGCGAAGCCTCGATCTAGGATTTCCTTTCGCCTTCCGACTTTCGACTTTCGACTTGGAGGAAGGGCCGCAGCTCGCGCACATCCTTCACCCCCTCCAGCGCATTCACCCGCCGGATGATTTCCTCCGTCGGACCCGCGCCCAGCACCGGCGCCATCAGCGACCGCGCCTTGGCGCTCACTTCCTCCGTGGTCAGCGGATTTTCCTTCGTGCCCGGCGCGTGGCGGGTAAAGTGGCTGACGGTGCGGCCGTCCTTGAGCTTCACTTCCACCCGGCCGCTGCGCGGCGCCTCGGGATCCATGAGGCTCTTGTCGGCGATGAGCTCGACGCGCTCCTTCGCGGCGCGCACCTTCGGGTCCTTCATCCGCTCGTAGGAGTGGCTGTCCTCGAACGAGACGGCGCCCTCCACCAGCGCGAGCGCGATGATGTGCTGGCAGTTCACGTCGGGCATGGCGCGGTCGTTGACGATGCGGGCGCCGTCTTCCGGCAGCTTCACGACGATGCGCTCGACGTTGTCGGCGGTGAGCTTGTGCTCGCGATGGAGCCGCAGGAACGCATCGAGCGGAGACTGGATCGGGTAGCCGACGGAGTAGGGCTTGATCGCGGTCTCGGTGATGAAGAAGCGGCTGCCCAGGCCGGCGATCATTTCCTCCGGCTTCGGCGCGGTGGACAGGGCGATGAGCACGTTGTGCTCGCCGTCCAGCACGTCCCACACGCCGCTGAAGCCCATCTGCGCCATGACGGCCGCGGTGACGCCGTTGCGGGCGCCCATGCCGGAGAAGTCGAAGGCCTTCTCGACGTGCTCGGCGTCGCGCACCCAGCTCCACACGCCCGACACCTGCTGGGCGGCGTAGGAGAGCGCGTGGCGCATGCCCTTTTCGTCCAGCCGGGCGAGCGACGCCGCGGCACCGACGGCGCCGAACGTGGAGCTGGTGCCCTCGGCGCTGCGGTGGCTGCCGCGCACGAGATCCGGGCCGAGCGCCAGGAGCAGGCGGCAGCAGAGGTCGTAGCCGAGCGCGACGCCGTTCAAGAGCTCTGTTCCCGACCGGCCCTCGCGCTCGGCCATCGCCAGCGCCGCGGGCATGACAGAGCAGCCGGGATGGGCCTTCGTCACCGGCTCGAAATCGTCGGTCTCGTCGGCGTGGCCGAACATGCCGTTGACCAGCGCGGCGTTGATGGCCGTGGTCTTGATATCGGTGGTGAGGACGGACGCTTCCGCGGTCCCGCCCTGCGCCCGCGCGAAGCGGATCGCCATCTCGCCGGGCTTGAGATGCGCGCCCGACACCATCGCCGCCAGCGAGTCGAGGATGCGATGCTTGCCTTCCTTCGCCACCTGCGGCGGCAGAGCGCGCTGCCGCGCCTCCGCCATGTAGCGCGCCAACTGGCCGGTGATATCAGTGGCAGGCATGCGGAGTCCTCCCTCTTGTGATCAAGCGGCCCGACTATACAGGAGGCGCAGTTACGGCCGTGCGCCGGAAGGAGGAGGGAAGGGAAGTTTGCAGTTTGCAGTGGGCAGTTTGCAGTTACTGCCAACTGACAAAGTTATCAAAAGGGGCCAGGGTCGAATTGGATAAATCGAGCCTGGCCTCTTTGATTACTAGGCCGGCACCCACAACGCCTGGGCGATGAAGCGCGAGCAGATGACGCCGGCCTACACCACGCAGTGGGAAGAAATGCCGGTCGCGCGGGCGTGATCGCTCCGCCGGCGCTCTGCTTAATTTCCTTAGAGCGTCAATTTCAGTGCCAAAACTGGGCCTTTAAGCGCTTAGACGGGCACTTTTTCGCGGTCTAGTAATTTCGAATCAAAGCGTTGTGCTGGTGCGACCCCGTTTTGAACTGGGTTAAAGCAAATCAACCCCCAAGGGTCCTTAGTGGTCTGTCCCCTAAGGTTGCCCAAGGTTGAGTCTGGGATAATGCCGGCCTTCCACAGAGTTTGCCCGAAAGGCATCGAACGACATGAATAACAGCGGCATCAGATTTCATCACCCGGTCGCTTTCTGGCTGGGAACGCTGGCCCTCACGCTGGGCGTCTGCGCGCACTTTCCGATGTTCATCCATTCGGCCCACAGGGACTACCGGATGGCCGGCATGCCGATGGACTGGATGATGATGACCGGCATGGCGCTGATCATGGGCGGCCTGGTGGCCGCGGTGTACGGCCTGATCCCACGCGCGGCGCAACTGAAAACGGTGCTCCGCCACGAGGACGAGCCCGCCATCTCGCTCGTCAGGGCCGACAACGCGCCGCTCACCCGGGCGCACGTGGGGTTGCTGCTGGTGCTCATCGTCGCGCTGGTCGTCGACGTGATGAAGCCGGCGACGCTCGGCTTCGTGGTGCCCGGGATGGCCGAGGAATACGGGATCACCCGGGAGGCGGCGAGCCTGCTGGCACTCACCGCCCTCATCGGCACGACCGTGGGCTCGGTGGTCTGGGGCGTGATGGCCGACGTGATGGGGCGGCGCGCCGCGATCCTGGTCTCCTCGCTGCTGTTCGTCGGCACGGCGATCTGCGGCGCCATGCCGGCGTTCGAATGGAACCTGTTCATGTGCTTCCTGATGGGTGCCTCGGCCGGCGGACTGCTGCCGATCGCGTTCACCCTGATGGCGGAAACCGTGCCGGCGCGCCACCGTGGCTGGCTGCTGGTGCTGCTCGGCGGCATCGGCACGACCGGCGGCTATCTCGCGGCGAGCGGTTGCGCGGCCTGGCTCGAGCCGGAGTACGGCTGGCGCGTGCTGTGGTTTCTCAACTTGCCGACCGGGCTGCTGCTCATCGCGCTCAACCGCTACCTGCCCGAGTCGCCCCGCTTCCTCATGCACATGGGCCGCAACGAGGAGGCGCGGCGTGTGCTCGAGCGCTACGGCGTGACCGTCGTCACGCTGGCGGGCGCCGTGCCCGCGCCGGTCGGTTCCCTGCGGGGAGACGCGCGGCGCATGCTGTTCGGGCGCCCGGTCATCGCCGTCACGGCCGGGCTCGTCGTCTGCGGGATCGCGTGGGGCCTGGTGAATTTCGGCTTCCTGCTGTGGCTGCCTTCCAACCTGCGCGCGATGGGCATGACCGGCGGCGCGGCCGACGCCCTGCTGGCGAAGTCCGCCTTCCTCGCGCTGCCCGGGGCGCTGCTGGTCACCTGGATGTACCACCGGTGGAGCACCTACCGCACGCTGGCGCTGTTCGCGCTGGCCACCGCCGCGGCGCTGGGCGGTTTTTCCCTGCTCGGGAGCGGCGCCTCGCAATCGGGCGCGTGGTTCTCGGCGCTCACCATCGTGCTGCTGATCAGCACCAGCGGCGTCATCGCGATGCTGATTCCGTACGCGACCGAGATCTACCCGGTGCAGGTGCGCGGCACGGGCAGCGGCGTCGTCGCGGGCAGCAGCAAGCTCGGCGGCATCGTGGCGGCGGGGTTGGGCGTGACCGGTTTCTTTGCGGGCCTCGCCGGCTCCGCGATCGGCGTCGCGCTGCCGCTGGCCGCCGCGGCCGCCGTGCTCGCGATGAAAGGCATCGAAACGCGCGGCCGCAGCCTGGAGGAAATCCATCCCGGCCAGCCGCTGCGGGAAGCGGGCGCGCCGCGGAGCGAATAAGGTTATCGCTCCAAGGTGAAAGTCGAAAGGCGAAAGGCGAAAGGCGGAAGGAAAGGAAGTTTGCAGTTTGCATGGATTAGTTGGCAGTTGACAGTGGGCAGTTGACAGTAACTTCGAACCCGCTGCTGCAAACTGCAAACTGACGGCTGCCAACTTCCTCTATGTGACGGCTGCCTACTGCCAACTTATCAAACCGACCCCGGCCTCTCCTACGATGCTCGACCCTGATGTTTCTGATGGGGCTCGTGTACAGGCGCCATCCTGCCGGGTGTCAGAGAATAGCCTGGAAATTGAGGATTACTGACAAAATGGATTCCAAAAGGGAAGGGTTACCATCTGCGAGTTGGCCATATCGAGATTGGCTATTGAAGCCATCTTCATAACCGCGTCGGAAGCCCTCACGGAAGTAGTGGTTGTAGTCCCTGCGGTCTACGTAATAGCCACTGTAGCCGTAGTTTGCATCCCTGTAGCCATGAGAGTCCTTGTAGTTGGAACGCCAACGGTCGTCCCGGTCTGCCGCTCCGGTGCGGAAGCCTTCTTCATAGCCATAGTTCACCGCCTGCTGTAACGTCCGCGCGCCGTATTCGTTCGTTTCGTAGTAATTGCCGCCGCGACTGTATCGATAGACCGGAGCCGTGTAGAAATACGGATCATTCGCGTAGTCGAACCGGTGTTCCCGGAGATAAATTTGTTGCTGGCGTACGCGCTCGAAATACTGTTCCTGATAACGATACTGTGCCATGCGCTTTTGTTGCTGTAGCAGCGTTGCGCGCTCTCGCGCGAGACGCTGCTGCTGTTCCAGGTGCTGACGGTACTGCGCCACACGGTTTTGCTGTTGAGTAATAAGCCTTTGCTGCTGCAGCTGTGACAGGCGCTGCTGTTGTCTCTGGTCCTGTCTCTGCTGTTGCTGGGCGCGCTGCTGCTTCTGGTATTGCTCTGCTTGACGCTCAAGCCGCTCTTGCTGCTGCTTTTGCCGCGCGCGCTGTTCTTTCATGCCCTGATCTGATTCTCGCTTCGCCTGCTGCTGCTGTTGCCGCTGAACGCGTTGTTGTTGTTTCTTCTCATCCTGAACTGATTTTCGCTGCGCCTGCTCCCGCTGCTGGTCCTGTTTCTGCTTTTGCTCTTGCTGCTGCAGCTGGACACGCTCCCGCTGCTGCTCCTGTTTCTGTTTTTGCTCTTGCTGCTGCTGTTGTTGCTGAACGCGCTGTTGTTGTTGCTTCTGGTCCTGATCGGATTTTCGCTGAACACGCTCCCGCTGCTGCTCCTGTTTCTGCTTTTGCTCCTGCTGTTGCTTTTTAGCGTGCTCTAATTGTTTTTGAGCCTGTTCCTGTTCCTGCTCCTGCTCTTGTTTTGATTGTTGTTGCTTTTCCTGCCGATCGCGCTTTTTCTCGTCCTGCGTTTCCCGCTGCCCATCGGCCGCGATGCTGGTTCCCGCCAATGACAGGGTGCTGATGACAAGCGCCGCCACCATCGAATTCAGAATACTGATTTTCATGGCTCTACTCCTGGTCACCAAGACATTCAGATTTGAGAAAATGCGTAATCATGATCATCCAGGAACACGAGAAATTGGAATGGCTCCGTCGGGAAATTGCTTTGAACTCACGGCCTGCGATTCGGTTCGTCCTGAAGGTAATCAACGGCAGCAGTGTCGCCCGCCGCACGCAAACAGTGCTGTACGGTAGCGCACATAAGGAATGATTATTGCAGGCTAAAAAGCGGTTCTTCGGACACGGCCGAAGCTCACGCCTGGCCTGAGCCGAAAGTCGAAAGGCGGAAGGCGGAATGATGAAGGATGAAGGATGAGGGAAAGGAAGTTTGCAGTTTGCAGTGGGCAGTTTGCATGGATTAGTTGGCAGTTG
>CAYYZZ010000096.1:0-9369 GCA_964476235.1 uncultured Streptomycetaceae bacterium
AGTCGATGAAGCCGCAGGTGTTGACGACGACGAGGTCGGCGTCCTCGTAAGTGGGCGAGATCAGGTAGCCTTCGGCGCGCAGCTCGGTCAGGATGCGCTCGGAGTCCACCAGCGCCTTGGGACAGCCAAGGGAAACGAACCCGACCTTGGGTTGGGGTGCCGCCCGCGAGCCGCGCGGCCGCGCCGCCCGCTCAGGACTTGCCTTCGCCGCCTTCGTTCTTGCCGCTGTCATGCGCCGGCGACCCCGGTGATTTGGCGTCGCCCGTCTGGCGGGGAGCGCCGCCCGTGAAGTTGGGGAACGGGAAGTTGCCGAAGAGATTGCGGGTTTGCTGTTGCAGGTTCTGCTGCATTTCCATGAAGGCGTTGGCGCTCTGTTCCAGATAGCTCCCCATCAGTCCCTGCATCGCCGGTCCCTGCATCTTGATGAACTCGTTCCACGCATCTGCTTTGAGCATGGGGTTGTCGCCGTATATCTGCCGCGACTGGTCCTGCAGGCGCTTCTGCATTTCGATGAAGGTATGGATGTTCTTCTCGAGGTAGCTGCCCATCATCCCCTGCATGGCGTTGCCGTAGAAGCGGATGATCTGCGACAGCATGTCGCTCGAGAACATCGGCGCGCCAACGGATTCCTCCTCGAGGATGATTTGCAGCAGGATGCTGCGCGTCAGGTCCTCGTGGGTCTTGGCATCCTCCACCTTGAAGGCGACCGGCTCCAGCACCAGCTTCTTGACGTCCGCAAGCGTGATGTAACTGCTTGTTTCGGTGTCGTAAAGCCGGCGATTCGGGTACTTCTTGATGATCCGGAGCTGTTGCGTCATGAGGATAGCCGTGCGGTACCGGGGTGCATCATTATTTCACCAAGATGGGGCGATTGCAAGGCTAAAGGATTGAAAAATATCGATAAATCAACAATGCCGCGCACGCATGATGCTTCGCATCATGACTGTGGTGTACGGCATTGTTTTATTGGGGTGGAATCGATAAGGATTTTGCGCGGGCTGAGCCCGGCAAAATCCTATTGCATGTGCTGGCCGCCGTTGATCGCGAGATTGGCGCCGGTCATGTAGCCCGCCTCGTCGAGGCAAAGGTAGGCGACCAACTCCGCTATTTCCTCGGGCTTGCCCAGCCTGCCGACCGGGATCTGCGGAATGATCTTGGAATCGAGAACGTCCTTGGGTACCGCCAGGACCATCTTGGTCGCGACGTAGCCCGGCGAGATGGTGTTGACCGTCACGCCCTTGCGCGCGACCTCCAGGGCCAGCGCCTTGGTGAAGCCGTGCATGCCGGCCTTGGCGGCGGAGTAGTTGGCCTGGCCGAACGCGCCTTTCTGCCCGTTGATCGAGGAAATGTTGACGATGCGGCCCCAGCCGCGGTCGGTCATGCCGTCGCACACGGGCTTGGTCATGTTGAAGACGCTGTCGAGGTTGGTGCGCAGGACCGCGTCCCAGTCCGCCTTGCCCATCTTGCGGAAGCTCGCGTCGCGTGTGATGCCCGCGTTGTTCACCAGTATGTCAACCGGCCCGACTTCGGACTGGATCTTCGCGCCCGCCTTCTGGCAGGCGTCGAAGTCGGTGACGTCGACCTGGAAGGCATGAAAGTCGTGGCCCTTGCCTTTCATTTCCTTCAGCCAGGCGTCGGCCTTGGTATTGCCCGGCGAATAGGTCGTGGCGACCCTGTGGCCCGCCTTGGCGAGCCGCATGCAGATCGCTTCGCCGATTCCTCCCATGCCGCCGGTCACGACCGCCACTCTTTGTGCCATGTTTGCTCCTCCATGCTTATGAACTTGATAAGGCGTGACCGGTCACCGGTGATCGGTGACCCGAAAACGTCAACAATACAGATATCACCCAACGGTCACTGGTCACCGTTTCTTATCCACTTTTTTCTTTGACGTAACGGCCCGGGGCCGGTTCGATTTCCCGGTACTGCTCGCCGCCCAGTCGTGCGCGCGCGGGAACTTGCGGCCCGCCGAACGGGGCGAGCCAGTCGGCCCAATGCCGCCACCAGCTGCCCGGCTGCGGCGTCGCCACGGCAAACCATTTCTCGGGATCCTCCTCCCGATCCGGATTCAACCAGAAATTGCGGCGGTTCTTCGAGACCGGGTTGATGACGCCGGCGATGTGCCCGCTCGCAGACAGCACGAATTCGATTCTACCCCCAAGCAGGCGGGTGCTGGCGTAAGCCGTGCGCCAGGGAACGATATGGTCCTCGCGGGTCGCCAGTAGGTACGCCGGCATGTCTATCCTGGCCAGGTCCACCGGCACGCCGCACATCGTGAGCTTGCCCGGCACCTGCAAATTGTTCTCGAGGTACATGTTGCGCACGTAGTAGGCGTACATCGCACCGGGCAGGTTGGTGCTGTCGCCGTTCCAGTAGAGCAGGTCGAACGGCTCGGGCGTGCGGCCCTTGAGGTAGTTGTTCACCACGTAGTTCCAGATGAGGTCGTTGGCGCGCAGGCTGGCGAAGGTCAGGGCAAGCTCCCGCCCCTGGAGCACGCCGCCGTCCGCGAAGTCCCGCTCGCGCTTCGCGACGTAAGCATCGTCCACGAACACCGACAACTCGCCAGTATCGCTGAAATCAAGCATGGCGGCGAGCAGCGTGAGACTCGCGACAGGGTCCAGCCCTTTGGCGCGGAGCAACGCGAGCGCGGAGCCGAGCAGGGTGCCGCCGACGCAGAAGCCGAGCGCGTTGACTTTGGCGGCGCCGCTGATTTCGGACGCCACCGACAGTGCCCTGATCACGCCGTGCTCGAGGTAGTCGTCCCAGGTCGAGCGCCCCATCTCGGGCGGCATGTTGCGCCACGACACCATGAACACGGTGTGCCCGCGCTCGATGGCGTAACGTACGAATGAGTTCTCCGGCTGGAGGTCGAGTATGTAGTACTTGTTGATGCAGGGCGGCACCATGACCAGCGGCCGCTCGAGCACGGTGTCCGTCGCAGGGCGGTACTGGATCAACTGCATGAAATCGTTCTGGTAGATCACCGCGCCCGGCGTGATGGCGAGGTTGCGGCCGACCTCGAAGGCGGACTCGTCGGTCATCGAGATCATGCCGCGGTCGAGGTCGGCGGCGAGGTTGCGCATCCCTCTCGCCAGGCTTTCGCCCTCGGTCTCGGTGGCCAGCTTCATCGCCTCGGGATTGCTCCAGGCGAAGTTGGCGGGCGACATGGCGTCGACAAACTGCCGCGTGAAGAACTCGATCTTGCGTTTCGCTTGCGGCTCGAGCTTGGCGGCATCCATGATTTCGCGCAGCCATTGGGCCGTGAGCAGGTAGGACTGCGCGAGGTAATCGAAATAGGGCTCCGTGCGCCATTCGGGGGCACGGAACCTGCGGTCGGACGCGTCGGGCTCGATGACGGGCTGTGCCGGCTCGCCGGGCCGCGGTTGCGCATAGGCCGCCCACAACTCGAGCCGCTTGCGGTAGTACCGATTCTGGATCTCAAGCCAGCGCCCGGTATCCTGGGCCAGGCCGGCAGTCAGCGATCGGAGGATCTCAGTGATGTCGAAGCCGGCGTCGAGGTCAAGCGGCCTTGCGACGCTGTTTAACAGCTGGCGATTGAAGGCTTCAATGGATCCGCGCGCAGCCTCCACGTTATCGGGGTACGGGTTCATGGCATGCGGTTGTGGTCTTGCCAGGCTGTCAGTATAAGGCGCGCGGATTACAGTACTTCAATTGAGACAGAGTAACTGTACTTGCAGGTTGCCCCGCCCAAGTGCGTTGCTCGCGTGCCTTCAGGCGTGCGACTGCGCGAGACCGCCCACCAGCCAGATGGTGAGCACGCCGAGCCCGATCAGCACGACCTGCTGCAGCGTTGCCTGCAGCTCGGGGCGCCGGTGCAGGCCGGGTATCAGGTCGGCCACCGAGACGTAGAGCATGCTGGCGGCTGCGAGTCCCAGCAGCGTCGGTATCCATTGTTGCAGCGTCTGCAGCGCGAAGTAGGCCAGCACGCCGCCCGCCACCATGGCGGCGCTCGAGAGCAGGTTGAAAACCAGCGCCCGGCTCTTGCTGTAGCCCGAATGCAGCAGGATAAGGAAATCGCCCACTTCCTGGGGAACTTCGTGGGCGATGATGGCAATCGCGGTGACGACGCCCAGCTCGTGGTTGGCGAGGAACGCGGCGGCAATCAGGACCCCATCCACGAAATTGTGGAAGGTGTCGCCGATCATGATCATCATGCCGCTGCGGCCGTGATCGTGGTGCTGCGCGGTCGGCGGGTCGTGCGCCTCGCATTGCTCGACGTGGCAATGACGCCATAGCACGAGCTTTTCCAGCACGAAGAACAGCAGAATGCCGGCGAGGATGGTGGCGGCGAGATTCTCGAGGCTGTCGGCCATGCCGAAAGCGTGGGGAAGAATCTCCAGGAACACCGCGCCGAGCAGCGCGCCCACCGCATAGCTGATCAGGATCGGCACCCAGGACGCGCGCGCATTGAACGCCACGGCCGCCGCGGCAACGACCGAGAGCACGCCGCCCGCCACGGTCGCTGCCAGTATCCACACGAGGGTCATCAAAATCTCTGACGGGTTTCAGACGAGGCGCGGATTATACGTGATAAGCACTGACCCGTGGCCGGGTAAAGCGTGATTCGTGAATCGTGATTCGTGAGTCGAAAAGCGGTTCTGTCGAATCACGACTCACCACTCAATACTCACGCCACTTCAATCCGTGCGCCAGATCAGCGCCGCCATGCGGCCCGTGATGCGGTCGCGGCGGTAGGAGAAGAAACGCCGCGGGTCGGAATACGTGCACAACCCTCCGCCGTGGACCTGACTGACGCCGGCGCGGGCGAGCCGCTGGCGCGCGAGCAGGAAGAGATCGGCCAGCCATTTTTCCGGGGCGTGCTGCGCGAACGCGGCCTCCGCCCGCGCATCGCCGGCCAGGAACGCGTCGCGCACATCCGAGCCTACCTCGAATGCGCGCGGGCCGATGCCGGGGCCGAGGTAGGCGATCAATTCCTCCGGCGCCGCCGCCATGCGCTGGACGGTATGCTCGATGACCCCGCTGGCAAGCCCGCGCCAGCCGGCATGCGCGATGGCGACGGCCGTCCCCGCGCGGTCAGCGAGCAGCACCGGTATGCAGTCGGCCACCAGCACCGCGCACACCGTGTCCGGGCGGCGCGCGAGGCTCGCGTCGGCCTCGGGCGCGTCCGTCAGCGTGTCCGCCTCAACGACGTTGCCGCCGTGCACCTGCCGCAGCCATTTCGGTTCTTGCGGCAGCGCCGCGCGCAGCCGCTTGCGGTTGGCGGCGACTGCCTGTGGGTCGTCACCCGTGCGCAGCCCGAGATTGAGGCTGGCGTAGGCGCCGGGGCTGGCGCCGCCGGCCCGCGTGGTGATCAAGGCTTTGACGTTGGCCGGCGCCGGCCAGTCGGGAACGATCCAGTCGGGGTGCGGGGCATTCATTGCTAACGGCGTGATGGGTGATGGGTGATGGGTGATGGGCCCCAGCCTTGCGCGCTGTCGGCGCGCAGACTGGCAATCAGCTCACGCAGGTCCGCAGGCGGTTCCGCCTGCCAGCTCATTTCTTTTCGAGTTTGCGGGTGCAGTAACGCGAGCCGCTCGGCGTGCAGCGCCTGGCGGGTAAACGGGATAGTGCTGTTACGCTTGCCATAGGCAGGGTCGCCGACCAGCGGATGGCCCAGCGTGGAGAGATGCACGCGAATCTGGTGGGTGCGACCGGTTTCGAGCCGGCAGCGCAGCAGGGTGGCGTGCGCATACCGTTCGAGCACCTCGTAGTGCGTCACTGCCGGACGGCCGCGCGCGCTCACTGCCATTTTCGTGCGCTTGACCGGATGGCGGCCGATGGGAGCCTCGACCTTGCCTCCGCGCGCGATACGGCCGTGCACGACAGCGAGATATTCGCGCTTCATGCTGCGCGCCTGGAGCTGGCGCACGAGATCGGTCTGGGCGGGGAGTGTCTTGGCCACGACCAGCAGGCCGCTGGTGTCCTTGTCCAGGCGGTGCACGATGCCCGCGCGCGGAATGCCGGTAAGCGCGGGCGCATGCCCCAAGAGGGCATTGAGCAGCGTGCCCTGCCAGTTGCCGCTGCCGGGATGAACGACGAGCCCCGCCGGCTTGTTGACGACCAGCAGCGCGTCGTCCTCGTAGACGACGTCGAGCGGAATGTCCTCCGCGCGATGCACCGCCGCCGCGGGATCGGGGGAGGGAAAGACCAGGATCACCTCGCCTTCCCGGACCTTTTGCTTGGGCGGCGCGGCGCGGCCATTGAGGCTGACCTGGCCGCCCCGAATCCACTGCGCGAGCCGGCTTCGCGAGTATTCCGGCAACAAATGCGCCAAAGCCTGGTCCAACCGCAGACCAGCGCATCCGGCGGGCACCGCGAGCCTGACGGGCGTCGTGCCGGCATCGGTTGAGTTATAATTTTCGGGAGTTTTCAGGGGTTCCACGGTGCTCATCGTTCGTTATATTTTAGCGCTACTGCTCGGCGTGCTCATCGGGGCGTGCGGCCTGCTGCCCGATGAACAGGACGAAACCAAGGGCTGGTCGGCGCAAAAGATCTACAACGAGGCGAAGGACAGTCTCAACAGCCGGAGTTACGAGCAGGCGATCAAGTACTACCAGAAGCTCGAGGCCCGCTATCCGTACGGGCGTTTTGCCCAGCAGGCCCAGCTCGAGATCGCCTATGCCTATTTCAAGGACAACGAGCCGGCGCAGGCCGTGACCGCGGCGGAACGTTTCATCAAGCTCCACCCCAACCATCCCAACGTCGACTACGCCTACTACCTGAGGGGCCTCGCCAATTTCAACGACGACCTCGGGTGGGCGGGCTACTTCAGCGGGCAGGATCTCACCGAACGCGATCCCAAGGCGGCGAACGATGCGTTCCAGGCGTTCAAGGACCTGGTGACGCGCTTCCCGGAGAGCCGTTACACGCCGGACGCCATCGCCCGGATGAATTACCTGTTGAACGCGCTCGCTTCGCATGAGGTTCATGTCGCGCGCTATTACATGAAGCGCAACGCTTATGTCGCGGCGGCCAACCGCGTTCAGTTCGCCTTGAAGACCTACCCCCAGGCGCCTGCGAACGAAGAGGGGCTCGTGATCCTGGTCAACGCCTACGACGCCCTCGGCATGAAGGAACTGCGCGACGACGCCGAGCGGGTATTGAAGAAGAACTTCCCCAAAAGTCCGTACCTCAAAGGCGACCCGCGCAAGGCCGGCGTGTCCTGGTGGAAGATCTGGAGCTGGTAATCACCGGCACCGGTGATTACCAGTTTCAAGTTACAAGTTGCAAGTTGCAAGGAACAAGTCACAAGGTACAAGGCCCCGGTCTAAAAATCTTGAACCTTGAACCTTGAACCTTGAACCTTGAACCTTGAACCGCGAGCCGTTTATCCCAGAGCCAGACAGACGACCCCGGCGACCATTGCCGCAGCAGCGCCCAGCCGTTGCGCGACGTTGCCCTCGGCCAGTAACTGGGTTCCCATCAGCGCCGCGACCAGGATGCTGACTTCGCGCGCAGGCGCGACGTAGCTCACCGGGGTGAATACCATCGCGGTGAGCACCAGGATGTAGGAGAGCGGGCAGAGCAGCGCGACCGCGATGATCTCCTTTTTCGCACGCTGCCAGGTGGGAACGATCTCGTGCCTGCGCCCGAGCGCCATCGGCGTCATCAGCAGCACGCGGCCGAAGTTGGTGGCCCAGTCCTGCACCAGCGGCGGGATCAGCCAGGCGGCGACGGCGATCTTGTCCACCAGCGTGTAGCTGGCGATCATGCAGCCGGTGAGCAGTGCGAAACCGACTGCCGGGTAATTTCCCGATTGCCTGAGCTTGCGCGGGTCTCCCGTCAACGCGACCGCGCCGCCGCCGATGAGCAGCGCCCCGGCCACGGCGATCGGGGTCGGATGTTCCCCCAGGAGCAGCACCGCGCACAGCACCGTGATGAGCGGTCCGGTGCCGCGGGCGATGGGATAGACCACCGACAGGTCGCCACTGCGGTAGCCGCGGTCGAGCAGCAGGTAGTAGGCGGTGTGCAGCACCGCGCTCGCGAACATCAGACCGTAATGCACCCATCCGAACTCGGGTTTTTCCCACCAGATGACGAGCGCCGCGAGCGGCAGGTAGATCAGCGCGGAGAGGCTGGCGAACAGCCAGACGAAAACGGCGCCGCCGCCCGAGCGCTTGAGGAAGTAGTTCCAGCTGGCGTGTATGACGGCAGCGGCGAGGATCAGCGACAGGGCAAAAGCGGTCATTGGCAGGGGGCGAATCGTGAGTCGATTGGCCAAGTTTGCAGTTTGCAGTGGGCAGTTCGCAGTTGCTGACGGCTGCCAACTGACGGCTGCCAACTTTGGGACCGGGTCACCGGCCGCGAGCCGTGATTGATGCTCAGGAGGCGAGCTCCGGCCGGTCCCTGTAGTGCGCGAGCGCTTCCGGGTTCGCGAGCGCTTCCACGTTCTTCACGGGGCGGCCATGCACCACGTTGCGCACCGCCAGCTCGACTATCTTGCCGCTTTTGGTGCGGGGGATATCGGCAACCTGCGCGATACGGGCGGGCACATGCCGGGGCGTCGTGTTATCGCGGATCCTGCGCTTGATCCGCTCGATGAGCGCATCGTCGAGCCGCAATCCGTCGCGCAACCGAACGAACAGCACCACGCGCACGTCTGCGGGATGCTCCGGGGGCCAGTCCTGGCCGATAACGAGGCTTTCGACCACTTCGTCGAGGCTCTCGACCTGGCGGTAGATTTCGGCGGTGCCGATGCGGACACCGCCGGGATTCAGCACGGCGTCCGAGCGCCCGTAGATCACGTATCCGTCGTGCGGGGTCTGCTCGATGTAATCGCCGTGGCACCACACGCCGGGAAACTTCTCGAAGTAGGCCGCGCGGTACTTGGCGTCGCCGGGGTCGTTCCAGAAGCCGACCGGCATCGAGGGGAAGGGCGCGGTGCAGACCAGCTCGCCTTTCTCGCCGCGAACCGGCCGGCCCTGCTCGTCGAACACTTCGACTTTCATGCCAAGCCCGGGACACTGGATCTCGCCGCGCCACACCGGGGCCACGGGGTTGCCGAGGACGAAGCAGGAGATGATGTCGGTGCCGCCCGAGATCGAGGCAATGTGGAGATCGCTCTTGACCTCGCGGTAGACGTAGTCGAAGCCCTCGGGCACCAGCGGCGAGCCGGTGGAGAGCAGGGCCTTCATCGCCGTCAACCGGTGCGTCAGGCGCGGCTTCAAGCCCGCCTTGGCGGTGCTGTCGATGAACTTGGCGGAAGTGCCGAAGACGGTGACGCGCGCCGCGTCCGCGTAATCGAACAGGATGCGTCCTCCCGCCATCATCGGAGAGCCGTCGTAGAGAACGACGGCGGCGCGCGAGGCGAGCGCGGAGGCGAGCCAGTTCCACATCATCCAGCCGCAG